>JAJZIE010000160.1 GCA_021810725.1 Bacillota bacterium
CTCCTCCAGCAAGAGAAGATCGACGGCTGGCACGCCGGTCGCCAGGCTGAGTTCCTGCAGGCTCATCCCGGCCTCCGCGCGGAGCAGGCGCAGGATGCCAGGCAGCCTGCAAGGCACGGCCTCCATCACCTGTTGCGTCGGCGGCAAGGCGGAGCGAATAGCCCCGAGACTCAGCCCCTGCAGGGTCATGCGCTTAATCAAGGCTAGCCGGTGAAGTTCGCGCGTAGTGAAGTAGCGATAGCCGTTCGAGCCGCGCGGCAACCTCACCAGCCGCTCACGCTCCCACTTGCGAATGGTGCCTGGCGATACCCCCACAACCCTGGCCACTTCGGCGATGAGCATGCTCACCCTGTCACCTCCCCGCTTGGGGTTGATGGCAACCTTGTACGCCCCGGAAACAAGGTTGCCTGTCAGGTGTGGGCGTTGGTTCGGCCAAGTCACGCGGAATCCTGCCGACCATCGACAAACATCGACGTCGTCGCAAAGTGTGGTGGCGCCACCGAGCGGACGGTCAACAATGGGCAATGCTCCTGGCTAGGGAACATTGCCCCCTATTCATATGGTTCGCTGGGCTTAGCTCAGTAACCGGCTGCCAAAGATCCACCAGTGCGATAAACATTCCGCCAATGCCGAACTCCGTCTCGTCAACAGCAAACTGTACTGCGATTTCTAGCTCGGTTTCCCGCGCATATTTGCGGTCCGTATTTCCGTAGAAGAACCGAATATGTGACATGTCATAGACGTTGGGACATCACACGCAGTTCTCTTATTTCCTGCCTGTAGGATATTCACCCCAACAACGGGATTGGTGGCCGCATCTTCCATACGCCCGCCGGACTCAAGGCCAAACAAATTTGCGTTGCCGAGAAACGGGCCCTTACTCTGTGTATGCCTGCGAGTAGGAAGGACAAGAGTGGTAGCGACTTCGGCACGGTTCAGCGCGAGGGGACATCGTGTCGCCTCGCGCAACCGCACAGTCCGAAGTTGGTCCCGGTTAGCGCAATTTCACCGCCGTGCCGTAAGCGACGACCTCGGTCATCGTCTGTCCGATCTCCGACGAGTCGAAGCGCATCGCCACCACCGCGTCGGCACCCATCTTGCCGGCGTTTTCGAGCATGCGGTCAACCGCCTGCCGCCGCGTGTCCTCGAGCAGTCTAGTGTACTCGTGGATCTCGCCGCCACCAAGGCTGCGCAAGCTGGCGAGGATGTTCCCGCCTAGCCCCTGGCTGCGCACCACGACGCCGAACACCGTGCCCAAGGTCTCCTCGATCTCCCGCCCCGCAACCTCGAACGCCGTTGTGACGACCACCGCCATGTGCGATGCCTCCGTTCGCGATCTCATGTGCGATGCGGCATTCTGCACGTCCGCGTGGGACTCCTCGTCGCACGGCGTCCGATTGGTAGAACTCGCTCGCAGGATGCGTGGGCAGACTGCCGGAGGGATCGCCAAGGTGGCGCGCCGGCGCCTCGGCTGCCAGGTGCAGGTGGCCGCCTTGGGCGCATGCCTGCACCGCTTTCACGCCCCGGCCCGAAGACCTCTCATGGTCCACTTGGCCAGATTTCCTTGCCACATGGCCCAATCCTGGGTTCCAATTTAAGCATCCGCACACAAGGAGGCATCGATGATGCACGCATTCCGCTACATCCTGGTGGGTGGCGGCATGGCCGCGGCAGCCGCCGTGGAAGGCATACGCCGTCACGATCCCCATGGCAGCATCGGCCTCTTCAGCCAGGACCGCTATCCGCCGTACAGCCGCCCGCCGCTCTCGAAGGGGCTCTGGCGGGGCAAGCGCCTTGAGACGATCTGGCGCTACCACGATCCCGCGGCGATCGGCGTCACGGAGCATCTGAACGCGACGGTGACGGCCATCGCACCTCAGGAGCACCGCATCCATCTGTCCGATGGTCGATCCTTCACCTACGATCGGCTGCTTCTGGCGACCGGCGCAGAGCCCCGGCGCCTGCCCGGCGACCCTGCAGGCGTGCACTATCTCCGTGGCCTCGACGACTACCTGGCCCTGTTCCGCCTTGCGCGCGGCAAGCGCTTCGCCGTGATCGGCGGGGGCTTCATCGGCGCCGAGATGGCATCGGCGCTGCGCGACCAGGATAAGGACGTGCACATGGTCTTCCCCGAGTCCGCGATCCTGGAGAGCCTCCTGCCCGCCGACCTCGCGCAGGCCGTCTCCACCTACTACCAGGACAAGGGCGTCCATGTCTCGGCGGGCCTTGGCGTCCAGGAGGCGCGAGCGGGAGACGGTCAGGTATCCCTGCGCCTCAGCAACGGCGAGGATCTGGAGGCGGACGCCGTCGTCGCCGGGCTCGGTGTCCAGCCGCGTACCGAGCTCGCGGAGGCTGCAGGCCTCTACGTCCAGGACGGGATCGTGGTGGATAGCTTCGGGCGCACGAGCGACCAGGACATCTACGCCGCCGGCGACGTCGCCCGCATCCCGGTACCGGCCCTCGCGACGACGCTGCGCGTCGAGCACGAGGACAATGCCATCGGTCGCGGCCGCGTCGCAGGGGCCAACATGGCGGGTGCGGGCGAGGAAGCCGTCGACGCCCCGCTCTTCTACTCCGATCTCTTCGACCTCGGTTTCGAGGCCGTGGGCGTGCTCGACAGCAGGCTCGAGACATACGCCGACTGGGCCGAGCCCTACCGTCGCGGCGTCGTCTACTACGTCGGGGATGGCCGGGTGCAGGGGGTCCTAAACTGGAACGTCTGGGACCAGGTCACAGCGGCGCGGACCCTTCTCGGTACGCCATGTGCCGCCGCCGCCGAGCTGAAGGGCAAGGTGCCGCTCGGCTAGCGGAGCGCACCTTGCCGCCTCGTTTCCGTGATCAGACGATCGGCTCGCTCGAACGTCACGTAGGCGTAAGCCCAGTGCCAGAGAACAGCGATGCGGTTGTCGAAGCCGATCAGGTAGAGGATGTGCACAAAGAGCCACGTCAGCCAGGCGAGAACGCCCGTGAGACGCAGGCCGCGGATCTCGGCGACGGCCGCCCGGCGGCCGATCGTCGCGAGCGCGCCGCGATCGTGGTAGACGAACGGCTGGGTCGGCTGGCCCGCGATGCGCCGGATGACGTTCCGGGCGGCCAGCCGGCCTTCCTGCATCGCGACCGGGGCGAGACCCGGCATGACCGCGCCGTTCGCGCCACGCGCCAAGGCAAGGTCCCCCACGATGAACACCTCCGGGTGACCCGGGAGTGAAAGGTCTGGCAGGACTTCGATGCGCCCCGCCCTGTCCGCGGGCTGGCCCAGCGAACGCCCAAGCGGCGACGCTTCGACGCCCGCCGCCCAGATGATCGTGCGACTGCCGATCCACTCGTCACCGAGACGAACTCCCTCGGGCGACACGTCCGACACCGCCGTGCCGAGACGCACTTCGACGCCCATGGCCTCAAGCGTAGCCTGGGCCCTCCGGCCGAGGTCGGGCGGAAAGCTTGGCAGCACTCTTGACCCGGCCTCGATCAGGATCACGCGGGACGCGGTGGGATCGATGCGGCGAAAGTCCCGGCGCAAGGTGCGGCGGGCGATCTCCGCGATCGCCCCCGCGAGTTCGACACCCGTGGGACCGCCGCCGATCACGACAAAGTCCAGGAGACCGGGCAGGCGATCGGGATCCGGGCAACGCTCGGCCTCCTCGTACGCCAGGTAAATGCGCCTGCGGATGTCGAGAGCGTCCTCGATCGTCTTGAGACCTGGTGCGGCCGCCTCCCAGTCTTCGTGACCGAAGTAGGCGTGCCGTGCGCCGGTCGCCACGATCAGGTAGTCGTACGGGATAGTGCCATCGCCGTGCACCACCTCCCTGCGCTCGAGGTCGATATTGTCGACATTCTCGAGCAGCACGGAGGTGTTGGCCTGACCGCGCACCACCCGCCGGATCGGCGCCGCGATCTCGCC
The DNA here is from genome assembly GCA_021810725.1 of Bacillota bacterium. Lineage (GTDB taxonomy): Bacteria > Bacillota > Sulfobacillia > JAJZYS01 > JAJYTV01 > JAJZQO01. The sequence continues at coordinate 3,902 of JAJZIE010000160.1, forward strand.
GGGCGCTAGTCCGCCGGTCGCCACCTGGTAGAGAAGTGGCTGGAACAGATGATAGTTATTGCGATCACAAAGCGTGACATCAGCCGGCGCGTGACGCAGAGCCTTGGCCGCCTCGAGGCCGCCGAAGCCGCCACCGACCACAACGACGCGAGGAATCTCCCCGGACATGGAATCCGCCTCCCCCAAGTCGAAAACGCCCCAGGCCTCCCGCCCGGGGCGTTTTCCCACGTGGGGTCTACTTGTGCAGCTTACGCACGAGTCCGCCGAGCGGATCCCAGTAGACGTCCGCGACGCGCTCCTTGAGCGGGATGATACCGTTGTCGGTAATGTCGATCCCCTGCGGACAGACGACCGTGCAGCACTTCGTGATGTTGCACATGCCGACGCCCGCCGCGCCCTTCAGGAGGTCCAGCCGGTCGCCGGTGTCGAGCGGGTGCATCTCGAGTTCGGCGATGCGGATCATGAGGCGAGGGCCCCAATAGCGGTCCTTGGCGTCGTGGTCGCGCAGAACGTGGCAGATGTTCTGGCACAGGAAGCACTCGATGCAGTTGCGGAACTCCTGGATACGGTCGACGTCCCGCTGCTGCAGTGTGAACGGCGCCTTGATCGCAGGCTGGAAGGCAGGTACCTGCCTGAGCTTTTCATAGTTCCAAGAGACGTCCGTGACAAGGTCCTTGATCACAGGGAAGCTGTGCATCGGGCGGACGTGGATGACCTCGCCGACGTAGTCGTCGACGCGGGTCTTGCAGAGAAGCTTCGGCGAGCCGTTGATCTCGGCGCTGCAAGAGCCGCAGTGCGCGGCCTTGCAGTTCCAGCGGACGGCGAGATCCGGCGCGTCGTGGGCCTGGATGAAGTGCAGTGCATCGAGCACGACCATGCCGGTCTGCATCGGCACCTTGTACTCGACTTCCTGGCCGCCGCTCTTGTCGCCGCGGTATACGCTGAGGGTGATCTCGTCAGGCATGGCCGACTACTCCTTCCTGGCCGAATTCGCGAGGCCGGGAGCCATGCCGAGCTTAAAGAGCTTGGCAAGCTCCTCGGGCATCTCGGGCACCGGCTCCGGGTGTAACTCGATGCCGTGGTCGGTGAGGCGCTGCACGTAGTTGACCTTGCCCTGCTCCTCGAGCTCGTCGGGGAAGTCCGTGCGCCACTGCGCGCCGCGGCTTTCCTTGCGCTCGATGGCGCCACGGATGATCGCCTCGCCGAGGAGCGCCATGTTCTGCACGTCGAATACGCCGTGCCAACCGGGGTTGAACTGGCGCGATCCCTTGGCCATCTGGTTCTCCGTGCGCTCGCGCAGCTCCTGGATCTTCCCGAGGCCCTCCTCGAGGCTCGGGCCGTTGCGCTCGATGCCTGCGTGGGCGGCCATGATCTCCTGGAGCTCCTCGTGCAGCTTGTACGGGTTCTCTCCCTCGGTGCGCGAGAGCGGCGCGATGACGCGCTCCACCTCGGCCTGCACCTCGGTGTTGTCGATCTTCGGCATCTTGGCATCCTTGGCGTACTCCATCGCCCCGGCACCGGCGCGACGGCCGAAGACCAGGATGTCCGAGAGGGAGTTGCCGCCGAGCCGGTTCGCGCCATGCAGTCCCGCGGCGCACTCACCAGCGGCGAAGAGGCCGGGCACGCTGGTTGCACCGGTGTACGGGTCGACGCGCAGGCCGCCCATCGTGTAGTGGATCGTCGGCGCCACCTCGAAGCGGGACTTCGTGATGTCCACGTCCGCGAGGGAGAGCAGCTGCTCGTACATGCCCGGCAGCTTGCGCTTGATGAACGGGGCGCCCTTGTGGGTGATGTCGAGCCAGGCGCCGCCGTGCGGTGTGCCGCGACCCGCCTTGACCTCCTTGTAGATGCCGCGCGCCACCACGTCGCGCGAGGAGAGTTCCTTGCGCGCCGGGTCGTACTTCTCCATGAAGCGCTCGCCTTCGGAGTTGAAGAGGAGACCGCCTTCACCGCGCACGCCCTCGGTGACGAGAATGCCG
>JAJZIE010000161.1 GCA_021810725.1 Bacillota bacterium
CGTCCTGCCGGTGGCCGACCGCCACGCGGCGTACGCGCAGGAGGTCACGGCAGGACTCCGGGCCATCGGGTTGCGCGTCGCCTCGGACCTGCGCGACGAGAAGCTCGGCTACAAGATCCGCCAGGCGCAGACCGACAAGGTGCCGTACCTGCTCGTGGTAGGTGACCGCGAGGCGCAGGAGGGAACCGTCTCCGTACGCGCTCGCGGCGAACAGGCGAGCCGCACCATGCCGCAGGCCGTGTTCGCTCAGGCCCTGGCGCACGAAGCGCGCACCAGAGCGCTCGAGCTCGGCGCGCACCTCGTCGAGGCGGAAGCCTAGGGACTAGGAGGCGGAAAGTAGAGCCTGGCGGGCCGCGAGGGCCCGTCCCGCGGCTTTGGCCGCGTTGTCGATCATCCCCAGGCCGTCTGGCTCCTCAGCCTGCAGCAGGACGAGGTCCCGGGCGGCCTCGGCGCAACGCTGACAAGGCTCGACGAGCGCGAGGTCGGCCTCGAGCATCAGCTCGTACTGCAGGCTCGAGCTCCTGAGCCTTTCCCACACGACGTCCTGCGGGGGCAGCTCCGCGCTGCGCACTCGCGCCGCGAGGTCCTGCAGGGTCGACGTCCGCTCCTCAAGCCTGCGCAGGGCCGCCATGCGATCCGCCGGCGGGAACGGCGCCTCACGCGTAGACGGAGGAATGCGCTCCACCCGGTAGCGTGCGGCGAGGTCGCGCAACAGCGTGGCCGCCTGGCTGAGCCCTTCAGCGGCCCGGGCGCGCACGAGGAGATCGTGGTCGCGCACCTGCGTGGCGCTGTCGAAGAGGTGGATCGGGCTGATGCCGATGACCTGGCCCAGCCTGCGCGCGATGTCGGACGACATGCTCAGCGCTGGGGTCCGGGCGGAGCGCCAAACGGCATGCCGAACGCTCCCGCGCCGACGTGGAACGCCTCGCCCACGGCGACGTTCGGGGCGGAGATGAGGTTGTGCTCCGCCATCATCATGGCGACGTAGTAGCGAACAGCGTCCATTTCGGAGAGACCGAACGCCTTGAGGGAAATGAGCGACTTCATGCGCTCGTCCTTGGGAAACACGAGCACCTTGACGTCGTTCAGGGTGATGCCGTAGACGGTCAGGAAGGCCTGCAGGTGCTCCTTGACGAGTGCCGTGAGGTCGTGGATGTGCTCGTTCACCTGCTCGAGCGGAGTCACCTGGACGAGCTGGTTGATCGCCTGCTCGACGACCGGACCGGCGTAGCGGTTGACGTCCTCGGCGTGGAGGAAATGGCCGTTGTACGGCATGTGCTGCACGAGCTTGAGGGCATCGTCCTTGTTTTCGATGTGGATGTAGTAGTCGACGTCGTAGGCGAGCTCCGCCATCTCGCGCGAGAGCGCTGTGCCCGACGCCTTCAGCACGAGCTTGGCGCGGCTGATGTACAGGACCTCGTACTGCCACGGCGACTGGCCGCCGAAGAAGGCCTGCTGCACCGAACCGACAATCGGTCGGTCGGGTGTCGTGATCGGGTACTGCCCGGTCTCGTAGACGTTCAGGATCGCGCCGCGCGACTTGAGCACGGCGAAGTGGTTCGACTCCACCGTCAGCAATGAGCCGTTGAGAATGTTCGCGTCGGGGTAGTGGAACAAGAGGATGTCGGTCCCCATGATCTCCTTGCCGTCGTCGCTGAGCGTCGAGATAACCTGGCGGATCGCCAATATGAGCCCTCCTCGCCGATGCAGCCTTCTGGCAGAATGATGGTAGCACGCGCCCGCGCGCCCGCATACTCCTGAAAGGGTACGGAGGGCGGGTCGACGGCCGAGCACGCGTTGACCGGTCCATGCCGCATGTGTTAGGCTCCAGATAAAGCAGAAGCCCCGCCGCTTCTCACCCGGGCGCGCCATGTGGCCGCTTCCCGGGTCGCAGGGAGAGATCCCGACCGGGAGGGGCATATGCCCGTCCCGATTTTTGTATTCTCCTTCGGAGGTGACGTCGAATCAGCAAGGACTTGAGGGTCAACGAGGAGATCCGCGTGCGCGAAGTGCGTGTGGTCACGCAGGAGGGCGAGCAGCTCGGGGTCTTCCCCATCCGTGACGCGCTGCGCCTCGCCGCCGAGAGGAATCTCGATCTCGTCGAAGTGGCCCCGTCCGCGAAACCGCCTGTCTGTCGCATCATGGACTACGGCCGCTTCCGGTACGAGCAGGCCAAGAAGGACCGCGAGGCGCGCAAGCGGCAGCACCAGGTGACGATCAAAGAGGTCAAGCTGAGGCCTCGCATCGACGACCACGACTTCGAGGTCAAGGCGCGCAACGCCGAGCGCTTCCTCAAGGAAGGCGATCGCGTCAAGGCCACGATCATGTTCCGTGGACGCGAGATCGTCCACACGGACCTGGGCCGCGAGGTGCTGGACAGGCTGGTGGCGTTCCTGCAGGACATTGCAACGGTCGAGCGGCCGGCTCGCGTCGAAGGACGCAATATGATCATGTTTTTCGTTCCAAAGACAGATCACACAAAGGGTGCGTGACGATGCCGAAGATGAAGACGAACCGCGCCGCGGCCAAGCGGTTCCACCGCACGGGCAGCGGCAAGTTCAAGCGCCAGAAGAGCCATGCGCGCCACATCCTGACGAAGAAGCCGTCGAAGCGCATGTCGGACCTGCACCGCTATGCCTACGTCTCCGCTTCCGACCAGAAGCGCATCGAGCGTCTGATTCCGTACAACTAAGGGGGTCCTCTCGCCATGGCACGCATCAAGAAGGGCGTGACGGCACACCGCCGCCACAAGAAGATCCTCAAGCTCGCACGAGGCTACTGGGGTGCCCGGCACCGTCTGTTCCGCCCGGCCAACGAGGCCGTCATGCACGCGCTCTGGTACTCCTATCAGCACCGGCGCGAGCGCAAGGGCGACTTCCGGCGCCTCTGGATCGCCCGCATCAACGCGGCCTCGCGCGCGCAGGGCCTCAGCTACAGCCGGTTCATGAACGGTCTTCGGCGCGCTGGCGTCGAGATCAACCGCAAGCTCCTCGCGGATCTCGCCGTGCGGGACCAGCAGGCGTTCGCGGCGCTCGTGGAGACGGCGAAGTCGAGTCTCGTACGCTAGGGCCGTGCTGAGCGCGGCAGTCCGCTCGCACCTGCGCGACGTAAGGCGCGGCCGGGTCACCGGCCGCGTTGTCGTCGAGGGGGCCCGGCTGGTCGCGGAAGCCGTCGCCGCGGGGGCGGCGGTGGAGATCCTGATCTGGTCGCCGCGCCTCCTAGGTCGGCCCTTGCCACCAGGGCGCCTGCAGGCCGTGACGGAGCACGCCCTGGCGCGGGAGATCTCCGACGCGGAGATGGAGCGGCTGCAGAGCGGACCGTCACATCAGGGGGTGCTGGCGGTGCTGACGCTGCCGGCCTTCCGGCCGGAGGACTGTCTTCGGGGCGACGGCTGGCTCGTGGCGCTCGACGGCGTGCAGGATCCGCTCAACTTCGGCGCCATCGCGCGCTCCGCGCGCGCCTTCGGGGCCAGCGGGATCTGGTACCGCAGCGGCGGTGCGGGGCCCTGTTCGACGAGGGCCTACCGGGCTTCCGCCGGCGCGTTCCTCGACCTCCCGGTGGCGGCCGTGGACGATCTCGGGCCGGCGCTCAGGGCGCAGCCGCGGCCAATCTGGGTCGCGGCGGCGGACGCTTCCCCACTCACGGCCGGTTGGCCCGAGGAGGGTCCTGGCGTGCTGGTCTTGGGCAGCGAGGGACAGGGCACGGGGCTTTCGCTCGGCCGGCGCATCGCGATCCCGATGCGGCCCGGCAGCGAGTCGCTGAACGTGGCGCAGGCGGCCGCGATCTTCCTCAGCCGAACCTACCCCGGCAGGCTTTGACAGGCCCCTCGGGCCTATTTATACTGGCCTCAAGTAGGCGATGACGGAGAGAGTAGCGGCCCGAGGGCCACGCGACAGGGAAGGGCGCCACGATTGAGAGCGCCCCGGCGCGGCGGGGACGTGAAGTTCACTCCAGAGTCCCGCCCTGAAGCAGCAGTAGGGGCGGCGGAAGCCCACCGTGAGCGGGGCGGCCGGGTGTCTGCCCGGTAGGAGCGGGACCGTTCGGTCCAATGCGGGTGGTACCGCGGAGTCTTCGGACTTCGTCCCCAGAGGACGAGGCCCTTTTTGTTTGCTGACGTGGAGGGAGAAAGATGGCGGCAGGCAGCGTGGGGGAACTGCGGCGGCAGGCGCTCGAGGCGATCGACGCGGCGATGGACCTCGAGGCCGTGCAGGCGGCGCGCACCACTTGGCTCGGGCGCAAGGGGCCGATCGTCGACGCCTTGCGCTCGATCAAGGACAGGCCTCCCGAGGAGCGGCGCGATCTTGGGCTTGAGCTCAACCGGCTGCGGGACGAGCTGGAGGCGATCCTGTCGGAACGCGAGGGCAGCCTCGAGGAGGAGAACCTGCGGCGTCGCCTCGTGGACGAGCGGGTCGACGTGACCCTGCCAGGTCGGCCTCGCGCGATCGGCGGCCCGCACCCCCTGCGCATGGCCGAGGCGGAGCTCGTGCGCGTGCTGCGGAAGATCGGCTTCTCGATCGTCGAGGGGCCCGAGGTCGAGAGCGAATACCTGAACTTCGAGGCGCTGAACATTCCCGAGGACCACCCGGCGCGGGAAATGCAGGACACCTTCTATTTGCGGGACCTGCCGGGGCTTCTGCTGCGCACGCACACCTCACCCGTGCAGGTGCGCGCGATGCGCGCAAGCGCGCCGAACCCGCTGCGCGTCATCTGCCCAGGGCGCGTCTACCGCCGCGACGACGACGTGACCCATTCACCTGTCTTCCACCAGATCGAGGGCCTCGCGGTGGGCGAGGGCATCGGCATGCACCATCTCAAGGCAACCCTGTACGAGTTCGCGCGCCAGCTGTTCGGCGCGGATGTGCCCTTGCGTCTCAGGCCGAGCTACTTCCCCTTCACGGAGCCGTCGGCCGAGCTCGATGTCGGCTGTCCCTTCTGCCACGGCCAGGGCTGCCGGGTCTGCAAGGGCAGCGGCTGGATCGAGGTGCTGGGCAGCGGCATGGTGCACCCGCACGTCTTGCGCGAAGGCGGATACGACCCGGAGCGCTTCACGGGCTTCGCCTTCGGCCTCGGCATCGAGCGCACGGCCATGCTCCGCTACGGCATCGACGACGTGCGGCTCCTGTACCTGGGCGACCTGCGCTTCCTCACACAGTTCCAGGGATCGGAGGCGTAGGGGATGCAGGTGCTCTACAGCTGGCTTAGGGAGATCCTCGGCGAGCTGCCTCTGGCCGAGGAGGTCGCGAACATCCTTACCGGGCTGGGACTCGAGGTGGAAGGACTGCACCGGCAGGGCGAGGGCCTCAGGGGGGCCATCGTTGCGAAAGCGGCCGACGTCTCACCGCTTACGGCGCGCCTCTGGCGCGTCGAGCTCGACACCGGCAGCGGCCGGGCCGTCTGCGTCACCGGCGCGTCGAACGTCGGACGGGGCGCCGTGGTGCCCTACGCGCAGCCCGGCACGCGGCTGCCCGACGGACGCACTCTGGAACCCGCCGAGTTCCATGGACAGGTGTCGGAGGGCATGCTCCTCTCCGCCGACGAGATCGGCATCGGCGCGGATCACGACGGCATCCTGCTCCTGCCGCAGGACGCGCCGCTCGGACAGGATCTCGCGACCTATCTCGGCCTGCCCGATGCCGTGTTCGACGTTTCGCTGACGCCGAGCTTCGCGCAGCACTGCCAGAACATGCTCGGGGTGGCCCGCGAGCTTGCCGCCGCGCTCGGCATGATCTTGCCCGCGGGACCTGGACGCTTGCGGTCGGGGGATGGCGACGCTTCCCTTGCGGTCCGCACCGACCCCGCGCTCTGCCCCCTCTACCTCGGTGCCCGACTCGTGCGCGAGGATGAGCGTCCGAC
>JAJZIE010000005.1 GCA_021810725.1 Bacillota bacterium
TGGCACATCGCGATCTTTTTCCACTGGGTCACGGCGCACGTGCCTGGGCGCCTCGACGATCTCGGCGAGCGCCATCGAACCCTTCTTGAGGCTTACGCGGCGGGAGACGCCGAACGCTTCGCCCGATCGGTGATGCAGCACTATCAGGAAGCCGCCGCAGAACTCGCGCGCCACCTGCCCGATGCCGGGTAGGTGGCGCGCTTTCATTGGCTGAACCTCTCGGTCAGTCCTCCCAGGGGCCCTCGATCGCGGCCCTCGTTTCGGCGACACCCTCCGCCCAGATGGCGAGCATCTCGTCGTCGGGGCGCTGGTAGCGGCCGCCGTAGTTGCCGTCGACCAGGAAGGCCCTGAGTTCGCGCGGGGTCAGCACGCCGCGACGCGTGCCATCGGTCATCGGCTTCTCGATGTCCGGCATCTGGACGTTCGGGAGGCGTGTCCAGGGGAAGTTCTCCATCCAGGAAGCGTGCGAGTAGCTCGGGTCGAACGACGCCACCTTGGCGATCGTCTTCGGCGCGTTCCACCAGTTGTGGAAGCGTACGCGGGAGTCCGGGTGGTCCGCGACCCACTCGCCGGCGAGGGCGCCAGCAGGCTGGTTGCCGCCGTGGCCGTTGACGAGCAGGATCCTGCGGAAGCCCGACTCGTGCAGGCTGTCGAGGAGGTCGCGCACGACCTGCACATAGGTGGCGACGCGCAGGCTGAGGCTGCCCGGGAAGTCCCTGAAGTACGGCGTCACCCCATAGGCCTGGGCCGGGAAGACGGGAACGCCGAGAGGCTCCGCCGCCTCGACGGCCACGCGCTCGGCGAGGATGGCGTCGACGCCGAGGCTGAGATAGCCGTGCTGCTCGATCGAGCCGAGCGGCAGCACCGCGCGGTCGTCATGGCGAAGGTACTCCTCGACCTGCATCCAGTTCATGTCGACGATGCGCACAGATACTCCTCCTATACAGGCGGTTGGTTCGATCCGCTCGCCGAGGACCGTCGTCGCGCGAGGGCCTCCTCGAGCCAGCCCAGGTCTTCGCCCGCGACGATCTGCGCCCTCTGCACCTCGTTGGTATGCACCACGGCGGCCACTCTTGCGAGGATGGCCTCGGCCTCGCCGCGCGGCACGAGCACGATGCCGTCCTCGTCGGCGAGCAGGAGATCCCCGGGAGTCACGGTGACGCCCAGGAGATCGACGGGCTCGTCGAGCGCGACGAAATCCGCGCGCCTCGGCTTTCGCGGCATGGTGCCGCGCGCGAACACAGGCAGGGCCAGCACGCTGGCGTCCCGGGCGTAGCCGTCCACGAGGAAGCCCGCGGCGCCCCGCACGGCAGCCCTCAGGGACAGGAGTTCGCCGATGAGCGCCGTTCCGCCGCCGCCGCCCACCGCCACGAGGACATCGCCGGGCCCCGCCTGCACGGCCAGGGCCTGCAGGCCGAGATTGTCACCGGGCGCGAGCTGCACGGTGCGGGCGAAGCCGCAGAGCTTTGCCGCGCCGAGAGGTTTGAGACCGGGTGGCAAGGGCCGGCCGCCCGCGTCGGCGACGTCGCTGGAGGCGAGGGCCGACAACGCCTGCCGCAGCCCCTCCGCGGTCGAGTCAGGTACCTGGTCCAAGGGCTCGCCTCCTTGCCTCACCTTTTACGTATTTCGAAACTTCGACAAAACTCCTGCGTCCAAGCCGGCCATTTCACGGCCGATTGCTGGTAAAGTGTTTCGGGGGAAAGCGCGACGAGGAGGGCTCAGTTAGTCATGCCACAGCCCGAGGAACTTCAACGCTACGCCGACATCATCGTCCGGGTGGGAGCCAACGTCCAGCCGGGCCAGGGTGTCACCGTAACCGCGCCGATCGACACCGCCCCATTCACGCGCATCCTGGTCGAGCGGCTCTATGAGGCCGGTGCGGGAATCGTCCGCCTGCGCTGGCAGGACCCGATCTGCCAGCGCATGACCTTCGAGCGCGCGGCCGAGTCCGAGCTCGGGCGCGTGCCGGACTGGGAGGTCCAGAGACAGATCGAGGAGATCGACGACAATTCCGTTCGCATCTACATCGACGCCGAGGACCCGGACCTTCTCAAAGGCGTCGACGAAGGACGCATCGCGCTCGCGCACAAGGCGAGGGGCAAGGCGTTCAAGGCGGCCGACGACCGCATCATGGCCGACGAGGTGACTTGGGTCGTCTGCGCGAGCCCGTCCCCGGCCTGGGCGCGCAAGATGTTCCCAGAGATCGCGGACGATGACGCCGCCGTCGAGGCGCTCTGGCAGACGCTCCTGCGCGTGATGCGCACCAAGGGAGACGACGCGGTCGCGGTGTGGAACGAGCACTTCGACGAACTCGAGCGGCACGCGGAGTTCCTGAACACGAGGCACTTCCGCCGCCTGCACTACCGTGCGCCCGGCACGGACCTGCACCTCGAGCTCCCGCCGAAGCACTTCTGGAGTGCCGCGCGCACCGTCAACGCCCGGGGCGCCGCCTTCGCGGCCAACCTGCCGACGGAGGAGGTCTACACCCTGCCGGCGCGTGGCGGAGCGGAGGGCGCGGTGCGGGCGACGATGCCGCTCGTCTACAACGGCGTCGTGATCGAGGGCATCGAGCTCACGTTCAAGGACGGCCACATCGTCGACTTCAAGTGCAGCACCGGCTACGAGACCTTGAAGCAGCTCATCGACACCGATGAGGGCTCGCACTACCTCGGCGAGGTGGCGCTCGTCCCCGTGACGTCGCCGATCGCCCAGGAAGGGCGGCTCTTCTACAGCACGCTTTTCGACGAGAACGCCTCCTGCCACCTCGCCATCGGTCACGCCTACCCGACCTGTCTCGTGGGCGGCCGCGAGATGTCGGAGGAGGAACTCGCGCAGGCGGGGCTCAACGACAGCATCACCCATGTCGACTTCATGATCGGCTCGAGCGAGCTCGACATCGACGGCGAGACAGACTCGGGCGAGCTGGTGCCGGTGATGCGCAAGGGACTCTGGGCGTTCTAGCAGCGGGCGAATCAAGCAGGGAAGGGCGGGGCAGTTCAGTCTCGCCCTTCCCTGCTTGCGCCGGGGCCGTGGATGGAGGCCAGCCGCTGCTTGCCAGGTAGGTGGCTACCTGCTACGCTGGCGGCGAGGAGGCGGGTCATGCCGAACCAATACCGCAAGGGAACGGTAGAGATCACGCTGCGCATTCCCGAGACCATGAAGGACGAAGTCAGGCGAGAAGCCGTGGCCGAGGAGACCTCGGTCAACCGGTTCATCGCTGAGGCCATCGACCAGTCGCTGGCGGCCAAGCGACTGCGTGCGCGCGTCTTGAACCCCCTGCGGCACAGCCCGCGCCGCAGGCCACGCGATCCCGACGCCCTCTTGGCCCTGGCTTTCGCCACCCGGCAGCGCGTCTTGCAGCACAAGTCCCTGCGGCGCACAGGACCACGCACGTGGGAGCTGCTATGACAGCGGAGGAGTTTCTGCACTTCGTCGATGTGCCTGACCGACTTGCGCGCCAGATCCGCACCGCCGCGGCCATCGCCGGCGCCCTCGCGGACAAAGGCCTGCGGCCGGTCGTGGTCGGCGGTTCGGCTGTGGAGTTTTACACGGGCGGCTCTTACACCACCGTCGACATCGACATGGTGGTCGAGGGGATCGAGGAGATCGACGCAGCGGTGCGCCTGTTGGGCTTCCGCAAGTTGGCAGGGGCGTCGTACGTCCACCCGCGGGTGGATGTGGTGATCGATCTGCCGCCCGAGCCACTGGCCGGCGATCCCCGGCGGGTGGTCGAGGTTGTGGTCGAGGGTCTCAGCGCGTATGTCATTGGCCTTGAGGACATCATTGCCGACCGGTTGCGCGCGGCAGTCTACTGGCAGGACCTGTCCTCGCGAGAGTGGGCGGTCCAGCTGATGGCGGCCCAGTGGGAGTCTTTGGACTGGCCTTACCTGCACGGGCTTGCGAACGCGGAGCCGGATGCCTTCGGAGAAGCCCTCGAGGCATGCCGGCAGCTGGCTGAGCGCGTAGTGCGCACGCAGTTTCCCGACGCGACCGGGTGAGCTCCGGAGGGCCTGAATCCATTAGCCACGTGGTACGGGAGGGGCGTGACCCATAACTTCGTAACGCCGGTTTCTGCGGTCGTGGTCGCACCTCGGTGGCTGGCGGCGCCGAACTCACCGGTCCGGCACCGCGGTAGATGTCACGCCGTTCATCGCGGCGGCTGCTCCGGTTTGGAGCGCCTCCGCGATCTCTGCTGCACTGAGCCCAGCTTCCGCCAGCACCTGCTGCGTGTGCTGCCCGTGCATCGGTGGCGCCGTGCGGGGACTTGCATCCGAGCGGGAGAAACGCCATGGCAGACGCACCTGGGGCAGCAGGGGTATCTTCGGGTGCTCCAGGTGCGTCACGCTGCCGCCAAGCATAGCCTCTGGACTCTCCAGCGCGTCGCCGACGCCGCGGATGGGACCGCAGGGCACGCCGCCGGCGGTCAAGGAGTCGAGCACGTTCGAGGAGGGCAGTTGTGCCAGCGCGGCTCCGACCTCGGTCACCAGTTCCCGGCGATGGCGCACGCGCTCAGGATTAGTCGCGTAACGCTCGTCCGCCCGCCACTCGGGATGCCCGAGCACCTGGCAGAGGATGTCGAACTGCCGGTCGTTGCCGACGCCGATCGTGATCGCGCCGTCCCGGCACGTGAAGACCTCGTAGGGCACGAGCTGGGCATGGGCGTTGCCGTACCGGGCCGACGGGCGGCCGGTGACGAGATAGGACGACGCGACATTCGCCAGCATGGCCAGCTGGGCGTCGAAGAGCGACACCGAGACGTGCTGTCCCCTGCCGCTGTGCTCGCGCTCGTAGAGCGCGGCGAGGATCCCGCTCAGGAGCCAGCCTCCCGCGAACAGGTCCGCGACGGCCACCCCGACCTTCATGGGCGGTCCCTCCGCGGGGCCGGTGATCGACATCAGCCCCCCCGCACCCTGGATGACGAAGTCGTAGCCAGGGCGGTCGTCGCCGACTGGGTAACCGCGCACGCTGGCCGTGATCAGCCGTGGTTGGGCCGCGCGGAGCTCCGCGAGACCCAGCTCAAAGCGCTCGAGGTCGCCCGGCTTGAAGTTTTCGACGACCACATCAGCCCAGGACAGCGCCAGCCGGCGTACCACTTCCTGCCCAGTCTTCGTCCTGAGGTCCAGGGCAACGCTCTCCTTGTTCCGGTTGACCGCGAGATAGTAGGCCGATTCGCCTTCTGCGAACGGCGGCCCCCACGTGCGCGTCTCATCCCCGCCACGTGTGTGCTCCACCTTGATGACGCGCGCTCCCAGTTCCCCAAGGGCCATGGTGCAGTGAGGTGCGGCCAGCACCCGGGAGAGGTCGAGCACATGGACGCCTGCGAGAAGAGGGCCGGCTTCAGCCACTGGATGTCACCCCAATCGATGGACTCGGGTTCCGTCGCGGCCCGCGGGTGGTCCGGACTGTGGACAGCGCAAACGGTCCCGACTGACCACAGCCAGTCGGGAACCGTTGCGCATTACGGCGGGTAGAGCGCCACGCCGCAGCACCAGGATCCGCGGCGGTGGCACCGCCCCAGGGCAGCGACGCTTGGATGCTCTGGTCGCGAACGCGGAGATCAGGACGCCACGCCTTAGGGCGCCGGGAAGACCGCCTTGGCTGTAGCGTGCGCGGTCGGATAGACCACCGTGAGCTGGGTCTTGCCATGGACAGGCAGGAACTGGGCAAGGTCCATCTGCTCGCCAAGCTGGGCGCCATCCGCAGAGATCTTAAACGTCCCTGCCAAGGTGGAAAGGTGTCCCGAGATCTTGGCGGCCGCGTGCCGGAGATCGAGCTGGCTGAGGCTCGGCGCGATGGAGAGGGTCTTCTGAATCACGAGTCCCGTGTTGTACCCGGCGACGGTCTGGAAGTTGGCCGCCTGATGGGTTTGCGCAGTGTAGCGCTTGAGGAAGTTCGTGATGCCCAGGCCGAAGTTGACGTGGTTGTACTGCAGAAGCGGCGGGGACGCGTACGTGTAGGTGTACTGCAAATGGTTCAGGCCGACCGTCTTCTCCAGCAGGGAAGTCTCGAGTCCGGGGTAGATCGTGAACAGCATCGGGAAGTGGCTTCCCGTGGCCGCAAGGTTGTGGAAGAACGAGATGTCGTTGGCGTCGTAACCGAGCTCAACCACCGCCTGGGGGTGCTCGGCCACAGTGTTGTGGATCAGGACAGTGTAGTCGTTGGTGGCAGTGGGGACGGGCTTGTCGGCGATCGGTGTGATGTGGGCCGCCTTGAGGAGCTTGACGAGCGTGGTGGCCTGGGCCTCCGTGAAGTCGTTCTCCGCGTAGATGATAGCGATGCGCTTCACGTGGTGGGCGATCAGAAACTGCGCCAGCGGGGTGGGCCACTCGCCGGACGTCGGGATCGACGTGTCCACGATGTAGGGATTGCTGCTGCTGAACAGCGCCGTTCCGCTACCGGTCTGATCGAAGAGCAGCATCTTGTGCTCCTGGGCGATTGGCACGGCCACCGACGTCAGCACCGAGCCGAAGTCGGAGACCAGGATGTTCACCTTGTCCTGGGTGAGAAGCTGCATGTAGAGCGTCGCCGCGGTGGTCGGGTCGCTCTGGTCGTCATAGGAGACAAGATTGACGTGAACCTTCTTGCCATACGCCTTGACAAAGACACCACCGCTTTGGTTGACCTGGGTGACCCAGAACTTCAGCCCTGAATACTCGGGCTGTGAAGAGGCCGCAAAGCTGCCCGAGCCGGAATAGAGCGTGCCGATGGTGATTACCTGGGGCGAAGCCGCCTGCGCCGTCGCCCCCAAACTGAAGAGGAACAGAGCCGCAGTGGCCGCCATCGTGAACACCCGGGAGATCCTACCGTTCAACCGCCATTACCTCCTCGCTTGGCCGGGGAGACTGCTCGGGCGACGCAGCGTCCCTGGTCCTTGTCCAACGGTCGCCGCTTCGTCTGCCCTTCGAGGCCGGAAGACGTGCGACCGCGAGACTCAGGGTGGGGGGAACATGGGCAATCGGGGTTGGCCGTATCGGTCGTTTGTAGGAATATGGTGACTGCAGTGGGACTCCCAGCCAACGGCATTAAGTAGTTCCGATATGGTCTATATGGATAGGAACCTAGGGCCCGTCCCCTAGCTATGGCGCCAAGGAGGCACCAAGGTCGGGGCCGCGGCTCGCATGGCTGGAGCGGCCAGTGCCTGCCTTACCGCTCTCGGTTGCGCGTATGCTGAAGTCGAATGCCTACATGATGTTTGTCGCGTTAGGCTAAATGCAAGGAAGTGGTGGTCGTGCGCTTTTGCAGCGTCCTGGCCGTCATCGCCCTCCTACTTGCGACCGTTGGGTTCGCCGGCGGAGCGAGCCGGCTGGAGCCGCAGGCCGCTGCAGCGGCCCTCGCCGTGGGTGGCGGTGCACCTGTGCCGCCGCCAGCGGGCGCCCGCCCCAGCCCCAAGACGTTTGCTCCACTCGCGACGGTGGGATCGTCGTTCCTCCACACGACCATCGACACGTATACGGCGCCCATGGGCGACGTGGCGCTCTATGCCTACTACGCCAGGCGCCTGGGACGGCTCGGCTACACGACGAACGGGTCGGGCACAGCCTGCGGCCGGGCGGGATGCCTCGAGTCGTTCTGGATGTTCTCGAAGGGCGCCAACCTCCACGACAACGTCATCCTGTCCGTGCGGGCGGAGGGGGCGGGGAGCCTCTTCTCGGTCGCGCGCGAGCTCATCGTGGTACCGGTGCGGCCAGAGGACGGCCTCGTGCCGCGCGATGTGCGGCGGGCCATCCTCACGGTACAGGCGTCCTACGGGCCTCCGAAGACGGTGACCCGGACGGTGACGGCGAGGCCCGCCCTCCTGCGACTCAGGCAGATCGTGAACGCCATGCCGCTATTCGATTTCGGAAGCAGGGCGCACGCGTGCGTGCCGTACTACTCCGGGACGGCGACCGTGACATTCGAGACGCCATACGGCGACTACCGCTTCCAAGAGACGGCCGAGTGCGCGTATGTGCGCAGCGTGGGCGGCGCGAACCTCACGGATGTCTCCGACAGGCTTTGGCGGGACGCCGCTCGCCTCGCGGGCGTTCCCGCGCACGAGTAGCCGGCGCGGGACACGCAAAGGCCCGGGCGGTCGCCTCTTGGGCGGCCTGGCCCGGGCCTATAGGATTCAGTCGGCCCGCTTGGCGGAAGCCGAAACGATCAGGCGCAGCCACATGCCGGCCGGCTCGTGGCCAGGCACCGCGCAGACGATGTAGTAGGTCCCGGCGCGCGAGGCGCGGAAGGCGAAGCGCGCGCGCTTGCCCTTGCCGACGCCGGCCGTTGCGTTCTTCATGCCCGCGCCGGGGAAGGCCGGCGCGACGCTCGTCGCGCTCTTCGTCACGACAGCGCTGTGCGGGATCGCCCCGTGGTTGAGGAAGAGCACCGTGACTTCCCAGCCACGCGGCACCGTCACTTCGCCCTTGCCCTTGGCGAGGCCGTTGAAGTTGAAGCCGCTGTTGGCTCCGTTGGCCTGGGCCTCGATGAACAGCGTCACCGTCTTCTTGGCCGGGTTCTGCGCCTTGACGATGGGAGGCGTCGCGCGGACGCCGGCGGCGGACGAGACGGCGGCCGGTCCGAGAAAGCTGCCGAAGAGGAGCAGGGAGCCCGCCATGAGGGCGGTGAGACGCGAGCGCAGCATGTTTGGTTCCCCCTTTTGCCGCAAGTTACCACAGGCCGGGGCGCAGTCAAGTGGATGTGACCGCGTTTCCCCCCGGACCTCGCCGCAGACGCTTTTGGGCGATAAGCGGCGTCGCGAGGGCCAACCCGAGACCGAGCGCCAGATAGACGGGGGAGAGGCCGAAGCGGCCCATCGCCCAGCCCTCGAGAGGGAAGAGCGCGATCATGCCGAGGCTGAAGAGCGCTTCCGGAGCGGAGGCGATCGTCGCCCGCAGGGCATCGGGCACGGCCCGGTTGAGCTCTGCCGCGTAGAGCACGCCCACGCCACCTTCGCAGGCGTTCGAGCCAGCGAACGAGAGCGGCGCGAGTGCTCCCTTCGCCGTCCCGACCGCGGCGATGAGAACGCCGAGGGCGAGCGTGCCCCAGCGGACCAGACGCCTGTGGTGTCGATCGTCCAGGCGGTGAACGAGGGCACTGGCGGCTGCGGCGAGGAGCGAACTGACGCCGATCACCGCCGTCGCCACGAGAACCGTCTCACCCCTCTGTGTCAGGGTGGACTGGCCGTAGAGGTGGTTGCTTGTGGCGACGATGCCGAGGAGCGCGCCGAAGAGCACGAGGCCGAGAAGTCCTGGGCTTGAGCGCACCACTTGCCAGGCTTCGGCAAGGCTCGGGCGGGCAGTTGCCGCGTCGGTCGCCGCGGTGACGCCCGGCCCCGCATGCTCGGTCCGGGGCAGCAGGAGCACGGGAAGGATCGCGAGAGCGGTCAGGAAGGACTGGCCGAAGTAGGCGTACCGCCAACCGAGGCTGAGCGCGAGCCAGCCGCCCAGCGGGGAGGCGACGGCGCCGCTGAGGAGGGAGATCGCATCCATCCGGCCGTAGAGGCGCGTGAACGCCTGGCTTCCCTCGGGCAGCCGGCGGCTGAGGTCGTGCAGGAGCGCCTGGTCGGCGCCGCCGATGAAGCACCAGCCCAAGGCGCTCAAGCCAAGGGCCAAGGTACCCGGCAGAACACCGCGCGGCGCGAGGAGGTACTCGAGCGGCGGGGCCAGGACGCCGATCAGGAGACCGATCACGAGTGATCGTCGGCGGCCGATCCGGTCGGCATAGACGCCGGTCGGAACGCCGGCGGCGAACGAGACGAGGTGGAATGCGGCCTCGGCGATGCCCACCTGCCAGAGCGACCAGCCGACGTGCAGGAGGTAGAGGATCCAGAGGGCTCCGGTGAGGCGCAGCCAGCGCAGGGCCACAAAGGCGTAGAAGAAGCGCAGCATCTTTCGTGCCGACAAACGGGCGACCTCCTCCGAATGAAAAGGACCGGGCTGTGCCCGGTCCGAGAAGGTCGCCTGAAGCTACCTAGGCATCGGCGCGGGCACAGGCTCGAGAGGGCATACTTCTCCCGTAGGGCCCGCAAGGCTGAATCCGACGTGCCGGCAGACCGCGATGCCGCGCAGGAACGTCACGGACCGACACCTCCCGAGGAAAGATGTCGCTATCGTAAAGCCCGGGTTGGGCTCGACGCAAGCGGGTCCGCAGCCTTCGCCGACGGACGTGCCGATTCGATGGGTGCCCGTCCCTCAGATGATCCTGATCTGCCGATCGGATACTGGGCGCGACATCAGCCGTGGCCTGGAGGGAGCAGGAGATGCGTCGATCCCAGCTTAGGCCCATCCGTATCCGGTGCTGCGGGGCGCGGGCCGCGCGTGGCTTCGCATGACCCTGCGCGCGCTGCCGCTGGTCGCCGTGCTGATGTTCCACGCCATCGGCCCGCCGGGACCGTATACGATCGCTCCCGCCAAGTTCGCGGACTCCCTCGCGATGCTGCAGGCCCAGCGAGTGGAGGTGCTGTCGCTCAGCCAGTTCGAGCAGTATGAACGTGGCCGGCTCCACCTGCGCAGGCCTGGCGTCCTGCTGACGTTCGACGACGGCAGCCGGTCGGCTTATACGCTTGCGACGCCGATCCTGCTCCGCTTCCATGACCACGCGGTGGCCTTCCTGATCGGCCACCGCATCGGTCGGGATCCGCAGAGCCTGACACCGGCGCAGGTTCGAGCGATGGCGGCCACGGGCCTCTGGGCGTTCGGATCGCACACCTACAACCTGCACTCGGGTTACGGCGAGCGGCAGAACCTCCACTACTACGCGGCGCACCGTCTCAGCGCGCGACGCGTGCTGGCCCGCGACATCGCCCTTGAGGACGCAACCTTCCGTCGGCTCGGCCTTCCCCGGCCCAACGCGTTCGCGTTCCCGTTCGGCTTCTACACGCGGGCGGACGTCCGCCAGCTGCACCAGAGCTTTGCGTTCCTCTTCACATCGAATACGGGTTTCGCGATGCCTGGCGAGTCCACGATTCCGCGGATCAACATCGGCAGCGACTTCGCGGGCGTTCTGCGTCTGACGCGTGTCCTGGCCGTCATGGACAGCGGCCGCACCACCGCGCGGCGCCAGCCTTCAGGGCCATCCACGCGGCACCGGCCCCGTGGCGCAAGCGTCGGCGTGATCCTGTGACCTGCCGGCCGTGTCCGGCCCAGGAGACGCGACACCCCGACGGCACGAAGGGACCTCGACGCCTCTCGGCGACGAGGTCCCTTGCATGACGCGCGTCAGCGGGACAGGTTCGCCTCCTGGCGCAGCCGCTGGCCGAGGAAGGCGATGTAGAGGCCGCCCGCCACGATCACGCCGATGATCCAGGCGATGTCCGCGCCGCCCATGGCGTTCGAGATCGGGCCGACGTAGATCGTCGTGTCCATGAACGGCACCTCGACCAGGCAGCCGATCAGGTAGGCGGCGATCGCGAGCCAGCGGACGCTGCCGTAGCTGCTTGTGGGTGAGAAGAACGCCGTGTGGTCGTAGTGGCCGTGGCGGACGAGGTAGAAGTCCGCGAGGTTGATGGCCGTCCACGGCACGAGGAAGTACGAGAGGAACAGGATGAAGTTGGAGTAGTTCGTGAGGAAGTTGCCCTGGCCGAGGATCGCGAAGAGGGTGCCCACGATGGCGACGCCGACGATGAAGCCGACGCGCGAGCCCATCGAGGCCTTGAGGCGCATGACGGCGCCGAGCGTCGTCAGCGACGACATGAAGCCGCCGTAGAGGTTCAAGACGTTGACGGCCAGGATGCCGAGCACGATCAGGACCAGCATCACGCCGCCCAGGCCGCCCGCGAGGTGCGCCACCGTCGCGACCGCGTTGTCCATCTGCTTCGGCATCGCGGCGGCCAGGAGGGCGCCGAGCGCCATCATCCAGACCGACGCCACGACGCTGCCGACGTAGGTGTACCAGAAGGTCGAGGCGAGGTTCGTGGACTGCGGCAGGTAGCGGCTGTAATCCGCGACGTAGGGCGCGTAGGTGATCTGCCAGGTGGCGGCGACGGAGATCATCAGCAGGAACGGACCCCAGCTGAAGCCCTTGGTCGCGAAGACGGCCGCCGGGATCAGGCCGCGGCTGAAGATGGTGATGGTGATGAGCAGGAAGGCGATACCCGCCAGGTAGGCGACGATGCGCTCGTAGCTGTGGATCAGGTCGTAGCCCCAGATCGCGAGCAGCATCGCGACGATGCTGAGAATGATCACGCCGGCGTTGATCGGGAGTCCCGGCATCGCGGCGTTCAGGGCCTGGGCGCCGAGCACGTCGCTCGTGGCGAAGAAGCCGACGTACATGATGACGACGAGGATCAGCGGCAGGATAGCGCCGAAGAAGCCGAACTGCGCTCGGGACTGGATCATCTGCGGGATGCCGATCACGGGCCCCTGGGCGCTGTGGAAGGCCATGAAGAGACCGCCGAGCACGTTGCCGATGACAATGGCGATCAGGGCCCAGATGAACGGTACACCGAACACCAGGGCCAGGGCGCCCGTGACGACGGTGGTCATCTGCATGTTCGAAGACCACCAGATGTTGAAGAGGCTCGACGGCTTGCCGTGGCGTTCCTCGGGCGGGATGTAGTCGATGCTGTGCTGTTCGACGGCGAAGGGCTTGGGCTGGGCGCTCACTTGGTAACCTCCTTGCGCGGCTGGGACTCGGGTCCGATGAGTGGGGTGTGGATGGGGACGTCCTGGAGCTTGCGCCTGGAGAGCTCGTAGCCGGCGTCGGCGTGGCGGACGACGCCGATGCCGGCGTCGTTGTGGAGAACGCGCCAGACACGGCTTTCGGCCTCCTTGGAGCCGTCGCCGACGACGACCATGCCGGCATGCAGCGAATAGCCGATGCCGGTGCCGCCGCCGTGGTGGAAGGAGACCCAGTGGGCGCCCGAGGCGGTGGAGAGGAGGGCGTTCAGGATGGGCCAGTCGGCGATGGCGTCGGAGCCGTCGCGCATGGCCTCGGTCTCGCGGTAGGGGGAGGCGACGGAGCCGGTGTCGTGGTGGTCGCGGCCGAAGACGATCGGGGCTTTCAGTTCGCCCTTGCGGACCATGTCGTTGACGCGGACGCCGAACTCCTCGCGCTCGCCGAAGCCGAGGTAGGCGATGCGGGCGGGCAGGCCCTGGAAGTGGATGTGCTTGCCGGCGAGGGTGATCCAGCGGCGCATGGCGGCGTTCTCGGGGAACATCTCGAGGACGAGCCGATCGGTCTTGTAGATGTCCTCGGGGTCGCCGGAGAGCGCGGCCCAGCGGAAGGGGCCCTTGCCCTGGGCGAAGAGGTCGCGGATGTAGGCCGGGACGTAGCCGGGGATGTCGAAGGCGTCCTTGACCCCCTGGTCGTAGGCCTCGCGGCGGATGTTGTTGCCGTACTCGAAGCTCTCGGCGCCGCGGCGCAGGAGCGTGAGCCAGAGCTCGACGTGGTGCGCGATCGAGGCGCGGGCGAGTCTGAGATACTGCTCGGGATCCGAGGCGCGGAGCTTCGCCGCCGCCGCGACGTCGTAGCCGTCGGGGATGTAGCCGACCAGGGGGTCGTGGGCGGCCGTCTGGTCGGAGAGCACGTCGGGCGTGATGTTCTGGTCGACGAGGTACTGCAAAAGCTCCGAGGCGTGGCACTGCACCGCGATCGAGCGGGCCTCGCCCTTCTTCTTGTAGTCGAGCGCAGCCTTGACGCCCGCCTCGATCGACGGCGCCACCTCGTCGAGGTAGCCGGAGTCGAGGCGCTTCTGGATGCGCGAGGGGTCCACTTCCGCGAGCAGAGCCACCGCATCCATCATCTTGCCCGCCAGAGGCTGCGCGCCGCCCATGCCGCCGAGACCCGCCGAGACGTAGAGCCGCCCGCGCAGCGTCTCCTGGCCGAACTTCTGCTGCGAGAGCGCCGCCATCGTCTCGAAGGTGCCCTGGATGACCCCTTGCGAGCCGATGTAGATCCACGAGCCCGCCGTCATCTGGCCGTACATCGTGAGGCCCATCGCCTCGAGCCGGTTGAACTCCTCGAGCGTCGCCCACTTGCCGACCAGGTTCGCGTTCGCGATCAGCACCCGCGGCGCCTCGGGCTGGGTGCGGAAGACCGCCACCGGCTTGCCCGACTGCACCAGGAGGGTCTCGTCGTTCTCGAGCTCGCGGAGCGTCGCGACGATCGCCTCGAACGCCTCCCACGAGCGCGCCGCGCGTCCCCGCCCGCCGTAGACGATCAGCTCGTCCGGCTTCTCGCCCACCCGGCGGTCCAGGTTGTTCATCAGCATCCGCATCGCCGCTTCCTGCGGCCAGCCCTTGCACGTCAACCGGTTGCCTGTCGCTGCCTGAACCTCTCTTGGCTGAGACACGGAAAAACCTCCCTGAGCTAGATGTTCCCGCTTTCCGGCCGGTCGCCGAGCCGGCCCAGGATGCCCTCGATCCGCGCCGCACTCGCCTGGAGGAGAGGCAGCACGCGCGTCACCTTCTCGTCGGTGAAACGGAATGCCGGCCCGGTCACGGAGAGGGCCGCCCGGGCCCAGCCGCGGCCGCCGGGGCGCAGCGGCACGGCGAGCGCCCGCACCTCGTCGTCCATCTCGCCGACCGAATTGGCGTAGCCCAGCCGGCGTACTTCGGCGAGGTTCTCGCGCAGCCGCCCGGGGTCGGTGATGGTGGCTTCCGTGTAGCGGCTGAGACCGCCCGCGATCACCGCGTCGAGCACGTCGTCCGGCAAGAACGCCAGGAGCGCGCGCACCGTGGCACCGGCGTGGAGCGGCTCCATCCGTCCCTTGGCGAACGAGAGCCGTACCGGTTCCTGGCTCTCGACCCGCTCGACGCAGACGCCGAAGATGCCCGCCGCCTCGACCAGCAGAACTGTCTCGGACGTGAGCCGGCTCAGCTCCCGCATCACGGGCCGCGCCAGATCGGGCAGGGGATCGCGGAGCTGCAGGCGTCGCGCCAGTGCCGCCACCTTTTCGCCCAGGCGCAGGGCGCCTCCGCCCGCGCTTTCCAGGTATCCCGCCTCGCGCAGGCCCTGGATGTAGCGATAGGCGGTGGACGGCGGAAGTCCGGCCTGCCGCGCGAGGTCCGCGACGGTCAGCTCGGGTTCGTCCGCCGTCGCGAAAACCGCCAGGAGGCGCAGCCCCCGCTCGAGGCTGGATCCGCTGCGACGCGCCAACGTACGAAGCCTCCTTGGCATTCCCGTGGAATGAGAACTTTCCCGTAGAATGCTGCAGAAAGATTCGCGTGCCAGACCACGCTTCCTGCCGTTCACGGCAAGGGACACATGGTCCGAATGTCGCAAGTTGTCGGTCTCAAGGTACACGGGACTTTGACCCTGTGGCGCGCGAAAGTGCAGACCCGCAACTCCCGACGGAGGCCGGGACGACCGGGCCCCCGGCACGGTGGCGCTACCCCCGCACCGAGTTCATGCGCGCGGAGTGCCGCGTTGGGCCAATGGCTCTTTTGTATTGCTCATCCAAGGTGCATCGAACTGGCCCCGCCGCCCGTGATGAGGCGCTCTCGACGCTGACGCCACACGGGCAAGCGTTAGAGGCTTTCGGCCAGATCGTGCAATCTCGCTTCGATCTCGTCGCGCACCTGCCTGAAGATCTTCAGGCGCTCCTCCTCGCCGCCCTGGGCCTTGGCCGGGTCCGGCAGTCCCCAGTGCAGCCGACGCACCGCGGGTGGCGTGACGGGGCACCGTTCCTCGGCGTCGCCGCAGAGTGTCACGGCCATGTGGGCTGTGCGCAACCGATCGACGTCGATCGGCTTGCTGTACTGGTGCGAGATGTGCACACCGGCCTCGGCCATCACCCGAACCGCCAGCGGATGCAGGCTGGAGGGCTCGAGGCCGCCGCTCAGGATCTCGAAGCGATCGCCGAGCATCTGGCGCGCGAACCCCTCCGCCATCTGGCTGCGCGCCGAGTTGCCGGTGCAGATGAAGTAGAGGAGAGGTTTCATGATCTGCCCCCAATGGAGGAGTGCAGGGAGTCGAACCCTGCTGTCTTGCACGCTAAGCGGCTTGGCGCAAGGACACAAGTAAAGATTTTGTTGCGCTCACGGGACCGAAGTTGCCCACAGCGGTATACGAGAGACCAAGGTCGTCCGGAAAAAGGAAGCTGAAACCAGACCGCGGCGTGGATGGTCTTAGCAGCAGAGACAGTTCATGTGCCATGGGAGGAACCCCACGGTGTTGTCGAGAGCAGAGCCTGTTCCCGCAAGGCGTCCGGCCAAGATCGCCCTCGCGGTGGTTGGTGTGGCCGCCTACTTGATCCTTGTCTACCTCGCTCAGACGCTTGGGCCCAACCAGAGCGAATTTCCGATCTGGGCAACGGAACTCTGGAACTACGCCTTCGCCGCGGTCGCGATGCTTCTTACTTACGTCGTCACGTCGCGGGTGAAGCGCCCCTTGCCTCAGCTTCCCACCGGTGCTCACGCGCTGGGCCGGCTCGTGATGGTGCTGCTGTTGACCGGAGTTCTGATTGTTCTCTTCTATCTGGCGGTCATCACCCGCTGGCCGCCCTTTTTCGCTGTGGTGATCTTCGATTACAAGGCGGCGGCAGGGCTCGGTCTGCCCCCAGACGTGACCAACGCCTTCGCCAACGTCGTTCCGGGCGGTCTCGTGCTGACGCTCATCCTTGTCTATGTTTCGCTGCGCTATGTGCGTCGCTTCGGCGCCGTCGGCTTCCACCTCAAGCCGCTCGACTGGTTGCTCGGTCTCGGCCTCATCGCTCTTGCGATGCTGGTCCATGTCATGGAGGGACCGATCCTCGGGATTAGCCCGACCCTCAGCGCAATCGTGCCGGTCACGCTGTGGGGAGTGCCGCTCTTCTTCTTGCAGCTGCTCGTGAACGGCTTGCAGGAGGAAACGCTCTTCCGTGGCTACGTCCTGCCGCAGCTCCAAGCCCTCCTCAGGCAACCCGTGGCTGCCATGCTCGTCATGATAGTCCTCTTCGACTTGGCCCACCTGCCGCTGCTACTCCTCTACTATCATCTCCCCGCATGGCCAACCACCGTGCAGGCCCTCTTTCCCGTGCAACCCACCGGTCTCGTCTTCGGCTATGCGTACTGGCGCAGCCGCAGCGTGGTGCCGGGCATCCTGCTGCACACGTACACGAGCCTGTGGGCCTTTCCTTACCTCTGACAAAGAGCATCGGGCCCGACCGTGTGGCCGGGCCCGATGCTCGTGCCTTCTGCCGCTACTTCGTGCCGCGAGCCTTCCCGGACTGGCTGCGGGCCGTGCCGCCGTGCGTCGTTGCGCCGTTCTTGGCCCCGTTCGTGCGGGTACCGATCGGCCTGTGCGTCATCGGCTTGGCGTGGCCAGTGCGCTTGCCGCTGGCGGCGGAGCCGCCTGTCGTGCTGCCGCTCGTGCCTGAGGTGGAGTTGGAGGTGGCCGTGCTCGACGCGTCGCCGTTCTTGGTCAGGAGCTCCTGCCAGTAGGCCTGGTCCTCGTAGCCCACCTTCCAGATCGCGATGCCCGCGAGCTTGTACTGCCGGGCGATGGCGAGCTTGTCCGCGAGGGACCTGCGGCCGCCGTAGTAGATGACGTGCTTTACGCCGTTCCTGGTGTAGGTGACCTTGTTCTCCTTGGTGGTGGAACTGTAGGTCTTGGTGCCGCTCGTGCTGGTCGCCTGCGCCTGTCCGACGGTCGTGCCCTTGCCCGTGGAGAGGTTCCAGTTGTAGCCGTAGCTGTTGACGCCGAGCAGGATCTTGTTCGCCGGCACTCCGGCCGCGAGCGCGTGCTTCACCGCGCCGACCACCCAGTTGTGGGGAGACACCGGTCCAGGCGGGCTTGTGTTGTCGTGGCGGTCGTAGGTCATGAGGACGAGGTAGTCGGCGTAGTGGCTCAGGGTCACCTCGTCGTAGGCACCGCCGGTGCCGGTCTGGGCCTGTGTCGGGATGATGTCCACCGCGACGGTCTTGTTCATCGCGTGCAGATTGTGCGAGAGGTCGTCGACAAACGCGTTGAGGCCGTTACGGGCCGAGGAAGGAAGACCCTGGAAGTCGACGTTGAGGCCTGCGTAGTTGTTCTTGTGGGCGATCTGCGTCAGGTTCTCGATCGCCGTGCGCATCGCGGTGTCATCCGTGAGCACCTTGTACTCGCCGCCATTCGTCACGAGCGGGATGAGCGGCATCTTGTGCTTGGTCGCCCAGGCGCGGGTGGCTGGCGTCGAGGTGTCCTTGATGCTGCCGTCCGACTGCACCGTGTACCACCATGGCGAGAGGTCCGACAGGGCCTTCGGGTCGCGGCCGATCGCGACAAGTCCCTTCTTCGAGGCGTCCTCGGTGAAGAAGCCGACCACGCGGAGGGGCTTCTTGCCGGAGGTTGTGCCGGCTGCGCTCGTGGTTCCCTTGGCACCCATACGCGTGCTGCTGGCTCCGGTCATGCCGCGCGCGCGGCCGGCACCGGTCGTGCCGCGAACGGTGCCTGAGCCACCCATGCCGTAGCCGCTCATGCCGTAACCGCCCATGCCGCCCATGCTGGCGCCGCTCGTGCCTCTGCGGGTGCCGGCCGCGCCGGTGAGTCCCGTGTTGCCTGTGCGCGTGCCGGGGCCGCCGAGCAGACCTGTGCCGGCGGGGCCCATCCTGGTGCTGGAGGCACCGAAGCTTGCGCCTGTGCCGCCGGTCCTGGCGCCGCCCGTCCCCGTCGCCGGCGTCGGGTAGGTGCCGCGCGTCATGCCCGCGCCCATCCGGTTGTTGGTGGTTCCGGTGCCGTACGCGCTACCCCGGTTCGATCCTCCCCATAGGCCGCTGAACCAGGTGCCCATGCCGCCTGAGCCCCGACCGGTCGCGCCGCGGATCATGCGGTCCGTGCCGCGCGTGACGTGCGCGGTCGCGTTGCGCACCGGCTCCGCTGCGGTCCCCTTCTTCTTCGGCGCGGCCGTCGTCGAGCATCCGGCCAGCGTGACCACGAGCAGCCCCAGGGCCGCCGCCTTCGTCCATCGCCCTGACATGCCGTCACTCCTCCCTAGTTGCGGTCGAAGTTACGGTCTGCCGAGGCATGTTGCGCTAGACAAGGGATTGCTGGCACCAAAGGCGCGATGCGGCAAGTCGGCTTCAGGCGCGGCGGCGGCCCTCGCTTTCGTGCTCGTCGTAGACGAAACGTCCGCCGCGCAGCCACGATGCGCCGGCCGCGATGAGACACATCACGATCGCGAACGTGAGCGTCACGACAAGCCCGCTGTGGAACGGACCCGCGATCAGCGAGGGGAAGAACGAGCGGCCGACGAGGCGCGCCGCGGAGGCGTGCGGCAGGGCGCGCAGGATCTTCGGTCCGAGCAGCGTCGCGAGCGGGTTCTCGCCCAGGAATGCGGCGAAGAGGTAACTGACGGGCGGCAGGTGCGAAAGGCGCGCCGCCAGGGCGGCGGGCACGCCCTGCGCCGTCAGGCCGCGCAGCATGACGGCGGGCACGTGTGCGCTGAGGCCGAGGATCATGAACGAGAAGAAGACGCCGATCGAAAGCGGCATGCCCGTGTTCTGGAAGGTCGCCCGCATGCCGGACGCGGCGCCGCGGTAGCGGGCGGGCACGCTGTTCATGATGCCGGTCGTGTTCGGCGCGCCGAAGAGACCGAAGCTGATGCCGTTCACGAACAGGATGACGGCGAAGAGCGGGTAGGCGAAGTTGGCGGGCAGGGCCATGAGCAGCAGAAAGGACGCGGCGGCGAGCAGCATGCCGCCGGTGGCGAAGGGGCGCGCGCCGTAGCGGTCCGAAAGATAGCCGGAGAGCGGCCCCGCCAGGAGGAAGCCAAGCGTCAGCGGCAACATGTAGATGCCCGCCCAGAGTGGAGTCTCGGCAAAGTCGTAGCCGTGGATGGGCAACCAGATGCCCTGCAGCCAGATGATCAGCAGGAACTGCAGCCCGCCACGGCCGATCGAGGACGTGAGTCCGGCGATGTTTCCCGCGGAGAACGCTCGGATGCCGAAGAGATGCATCTCGAACATCGGCTGGGGCACGCGATACTCAACCAGAACGAACACCGCGAGCAGGAGGAGCCCCGCGGCGATGGTCGTGATGACGAAGGGACTCAGCCAGGCCATGCTCGAGCCGCCGTACGGGCGAATGCCGTAGGTGACGCCGACGAGCAGCAAGGTGAGCCCGGCGGCGAAGAGCAGGTTGCCCCACCAGTCGATGCGGGCCGGGTGCCGCTCGCCCGTCTCCCGAAGCTGCACATACGCCCAGATGGTGCCGAAGAGGCCGATCGGGACGTTGATCAGGAAGACCCAACGCCAGTCGATCGTGACCAGGACGCCGCCCAAAATGAGGCCGACGAACTGGCCCGCGAGACCGGCCATCTGGTTGATGCCCATCGCCATGCCGCGCTGGTCGGCCGGGAAGGCGTCGGTGAGGATGGCGGCCGAGTTGGCCATCAGGAGCGCGCCGCCCATCGCCTGCAGCATGCGGAAGATGATGAGTTCCATGGCCCCCTGCGTGCCCTGGCTCCAGGTGATCGAGAGCAGGATCGAGGCCGCGGTGAAGATGGCGAAGCCGAGATTGTACATGCGCACGCGCCCGAACATGTCGCCGATCCGCCCGAAGCTGACGACGAACACCGCCGTGACGAGCATGTAGCCCATCAGGATCCAGAGCAGGTAGTCGAAGTTCGCGGCGTCGAGCGGGTTGAGGTGGATGGCCCGGAAGACCGCCGGCAGCGCGATGATCAGGCTCGAGGCGTTCAGCAGGGACATGAAGATGCCGAGCGTGGTGTTCGAAAGGGCGATCCACTTGTAGTGCGGCCCGGGAGGGGCCGCAGCCGGCCGCTGCATCCAGGAATCCCCCCATAGGCGAGAGATCGGACGGAAATGCGCTTCAGCCTTGGTCGGGAAGGCGGCGGACGCCTTCCGCCGACCGCCGGAGCTTCGCGAGCAGTGCCGCGAGGTCCTGACGTTCGGCGGACGTCAGCGGCTCGACGACGTCCGCGAGGACGGCCCGCCGCGTTTCGAGCCACGCCTCCACACGCCGTCGACCGACGTCCGTCAGCGTCACCAGGACGACCCGCTCGTCCGCGGGCAGCCTGGCCCGTGTGACGAGGCCCTGCCTCGCCAGCCGCTGACAGGCGGTGGTCGCCGCGCTCTGGCCGATGCCGAGGTGGGCCGCGAGCTGGGAGACCCTGAGCGGTCCGTCGCTGTGCAGGAGGCGCAGCAGCCAGTACTGCTGGGCCGTGATCTCGCCGCGCCGGACGGGGTTCGTGATCTGGCGCAGCGCGCGCAGCACGGCG
The DNA here is from genome assembly GCA_021810725.1 of Bacillota bacterium. Taxonomy (GTDB): domain Bacteria; phylum Bacillota; class Sulfobacillia; order JAJZYS01; family JAJYTV01; genus JAJZQO01. The sequence continues at coordinate 21,113 of JAJZIE010000005.1, forward strand.
ATCAGTTCATCGACCAGCGGCTCGTTGGCCACAGGGCCCACACCCCTTTGCCTTGCATGCCAGCTCAAATATATCGCCATGCAATCTAATGGTGAACGGCCAGGTTTCCGCATCGCCACCTCGGGCTTCGGCCAGACTGTGCCTGACTGGGAGGCCATGCCGTTGCTGCTGAGAGTGGTGCAACCCGAGGAGAGCGACGAGTTCGACGGCTTCGTCGGCAGGCACGTGCACGGCGACCCGCTGCAGGGCTGGGGGTTTGCCGACCTGCAGGCGGGCAGGGGCCGCGCGCCCCATCGCTTCTATCTCATGGAACAGGGCAGGCCGATCGGCAGCCTCAGCCTGATCGCCGTCGACCTGGGACGGCTCGGCCTTCTTCTCTACGCCCCTCGGGGACCGGTGCTGGATCCGGGCCAGCGTGTGGCCTGGCGAAGTCTGGCGCAGGAACTGCGCGAAAGGTTCCCGCAGGCGTTCGCCTTCTTCTGCGCGCCGCGCCTCGACGATCGCCTGCCGCGGCCGCCGGGTTACCTGCAGCGCGCATCGCAGCCGGTGCCGCCGCGCATGCCCCGGTCGACGGTGGAGATTCCCCTGAGCGGCGATCCCGAGAGCGACTTCGCGCGCGTGCAGCGGCGCTGCCGCGTTCGCGTGCGCCGCGCGAGCGCGCACGGCGTGCGGGTGCGCATGGCCGGCCTGGACGAGTTGGGCGCCCTGCTTGCCCTCTGGAACAGAAGCACGTGGGAGGTGCCGGGCATCGCCGCGACCCCGAGTGACCTCGCCCACGTCGTCAAGGCCTTCCTGACGCGTGGGCAGGCGCAGGTCTTTCTCGCGGAGGCCCGGGGACAGGTCCGGGCCGGTGCGGTCGCGCTGCGCCTCGGCAGGCATGCGCTCTGCCAGCACCTCGGCCAGGATGCTTCCGGCCGGTATCGACAGGCGGCCTACGCCGCGCAGTGGGCGGCCATCGCCTGGGCCGAGACGCAAGGCGCCGAGCGCTGTGACATCACCGGATTCCGCGCGCCCGAGGACGCCTCGCTGAACGATCTGGCCCGCCGCTGGGGCGGGGTTGAACGGCGCTATGCCCTGCTGGAGGTACCGCTGCGCATCGGGCCATACCTCGGTTACCGGGTACTTCCCTTGGGTTTGGGCGGCGCCAGGATGGCGATGGAGGCTGCGCAAGCGCACTGAGGCCAGATCCGCAACATGTCTGAGGGCCGCCCCGATCGGGCGGCCCTCAAGTTTATACCCTGGAGGCGTGGGTAAATCCGGCGTGATAAGATGGAGCTGCAAGCTTATCGGCTTTCCCGATCAGTCAGACCAGGAGGCGACGAGGATGGACCTGCGCGTGCTGAGGACATTCCAGGCCGCGGCGCGGCTCGAGAACTTCCGCGAGACGGCCGAGCGGCTTGGCCTCAGCCAGCCGACCGTGTCGGCGCAGATCCGCGAGCTCGAGCTCGAGCTCGGCGAGCCGCTCTTCGACCGCACCGGCCGGCGGGTCCGCCTGAACCAGGCGGGTCAGGTCTTCCTGCCGCAGGCCGAGGAGGCTCTCAAGGCGTACGACCTGGGCCGCCAGGCGGTCCGCGAGCACCAGAAGCGCGCGACCGACCACCTCACCATCGCGATCTCGCCGGAGCCAGCCCGCACGCTTTTGCCACGCGCCTTGCACCGCTACTCGGATCTGTACCCCGATGCGCGGATTTCCGTGGAGGTGCTGCCGTCCGTGCAGATTGCGGCGCTCCTCGAGAGTGGCGCGGCCGACATCGGCATCGGGCAGATCGCCGCGGATCCGGACCGCTACGCCGTCCGCTGCCGCGAGCTCCTGCACGACCGCGTGGTGCTGGTCGCGCGCCATGACGGGATGGACCACGACCAGGCCCCCGCCTACTGGCGCCACCTGCTGCAGGAGCAGCGCCTGTTGAGCCACGGCCACCCGGCCTACTGGCCAGACCTTTTGCAGTCGCTCGAACATGCGGGCATCCATCCGCGCATGATGCGCGTGACGCAGGTTGAGCTCACCAAGCGCCTCGTCGAGGAGGGCATCGGCGTCTCGTTCCTGCCGGAACGCGCCGTGCGGCGGGAACTGCTCGAGGGGCGCCTGATGGAGGTGCCGGCGCCGGGCCTTGCGCTGCCCACCGCCCCGATCTTCCTGATCCTTTCGCAAGACCCGCTCACGGAGCCGGCCAGGGCGTTCCTCGAATCCCTGCGTGCTACGCTGCACCTGGGCGATCCCCTGGTCTGATCAACCGGCCCTGTCGCGCATGGCGCGTTTCGCCTTGCGCAGGGCCGCCTCCGCTTCATGCAGCTGCGCGGCCCCCGGCGCGACCTTGCCATAGTGCGCCGCCTCCAGCACCTCGAGTGCCGGCCAGGCGGCTTCTTGCGCCCCACGTGGCAGCGACAGCACCTGTTCGCGCCAGGTGGGGTGCCCCTCGCAGCGGCCACGCGCCAATTGGCCGAGCTGCCGCTCGATGCGCCCGAGGCGCCAGGCCTGCCCGCCGCGCCGGCTGAGGAGGCGCCAGAGTGAGGCGGCGACCAGGAGCAGCAGCAGCCCAAGGACGGCGAGCCAGGCGGAGGGTCCGCCCTGCCGCACCGCGGTGGAACTCCGCGACGGGCTCGGCTTCGGGCTGGGCGCGATGCCGCCAGCCGGCGTCGGATCGATCTGGATCCAGCCGTAGGGTGCCACGTCGATCTGCGCCCAGGAGTGGGCGTCCTCCGCCCTCAGCGTCTCGGTCTTCGCCGTGGCGTCCCAGACGCCCGGCGCAAAGCCCACCACCCAGCGCGCCGGCAGGTCGTCGAGTCTCGCGAGCATGACGAAGGCGGTGGAGAACTGGTCGCAGTAGCCCTCGTGGCTGCGCAGGAGGAAGCGCCCGATCGGGTCGCCGCGGCGGCTCGGCACGAACGCGGGGTTGTAGACCTCGTGCGTGTCGAGATACTCCCTGATGCGCGTCGCGAGGGCCCACGGCCCACCCCCGCCGCGCCTCAGCCGCTCCGCCAGCGGCAGGAGCTCGCGGCGTAGCGCCGCCGGTACGGCGAGGTCCTGGGCTGGCGCCTCGCCAGTCGGCAGGAAGCTGGCCGACGGCAGAAGGCTCGAAGACTCGGACGGCACGGAGAGCTGCCACGTGTAACTCGTGGTGCCTGGGAGGAGGAGGGCGTGCGCGGCCGGCAGGAACGTGCCGCCCGTCGCGGTCGCCTCGACCGTCAGGCCGACGGGGGTGCCGGTGTAGACGAGCGGCGTCACGCTGCCCGGCAGGATCTCCTGCACCGTGACGTGCCAGAGGCTGAGGGGCAGCTTGGTCGTCTCGGGCGTCCAGAGCGGGGATGGCAGGCTGTGCGCCGCGAGGGCCTCCCGCGGTCCTGACGGCTCTAGCCAGTCCACGCCGTTGAACGAGTCGAAGGTGGCTTCCTGCCAATACGCGGGATGCGGCGCGCCGCGCACGACGAGGAGCGGGGCGGGGGAGAGCGCGACCGGCTGGTTCACGTTGACCTTTTGCGGCAGCGCAGCGCCGCTGACGGCGATGCGCAGACCCGCCAAGCCGCGGACGACGCTGCCTGGCGTCTGGACGGTCTGCGCGGGCGACTGCGGCCAAAAGGCGATCAGGACAAGGCCGACGAGCGGGATGAGGCCAAGGGGTACGGCTGGCCAGGGCACGCGCTCCTCGTCGCCGCCGATCGCGAGCAGGAGCACGCCGAGCCCGAGGAACAAAAGCGTCGGCAGATCCGCGCCGATGGCCCAGATGCGCCGGTTGAGCGCGAGCACCAGCGTGCCCATCAGCCAGAGCCAGACGAGCCGCGAGCGGGCGGTCGCCTCGCCGAAGACCTGCCAGCCGAGCAGGGACGTCAGCCAAAGGAGCAATCCCGTGACGGTGACGGCGATGACGTGCGGGCCGCCGGCCAGCAGTGCCTTCAGGACCTGGGACGGCAGCAGGGTGGGCAACGCGGCGGCGAGGCCGAGCAGCAGGGAGGCCACCCAGCGCAGGAGGTAGCGCAGGCTGCCGCGCCCGGCCAGCAGCGCCAGAGCGGCGGGCAGCATGGCCAGAAGCAGGGGACGCGGCATGCCGCTCGCTACGGCGTAGGGCCAGACGAGCAGCCCGAGCCAGACGCCGCGCAGGACGAGAAGACTCCTCTGTCGGCTCACGATTCCGCCCTCCCGACCCACGCGGCGAGATCGTCCAGGCTTGTCACGGCGCCCGAACCAAGTTGCGCCCCGACGCGCAGGACAGTGCCCGCCGCCGGCGGGTCGGGCCGCAGGGCGGCGCTGCCGCCCAAAATCAGCCATGGCTCGCCGTGGCCGTCAGGCAAAGGAGGTGGCGCCTCGGCGCCGGCCAGCTCCGCGGCGGAGGTTCTCGAGAGTTCGAGAAGGATGCGGCCACGCTGTTCGGGGCCATGCGCGGGAGGCAGGCTCGAGCCCCTCAGGCAGAGACCGACGCGCAGGCCGGATCCCAGCATGGCCTCCGCAAGCGAAGCGCCGACCGAGAGGGCAAGCTCGATGTCGCCCGCCGTCGCTTCGGGACAGTAGATCTGCAGAGTGCGCGACCGCTCGGGCGGCGGGGTCGATTCCCGCACCTGCGGGTAGCCGCGCTGGGCGGTGCGGGCGGCGTGCAGCCTGCTCGGCCGGTCGCCGGGCAGGAAGTCCCGGGTGCCCCGCGCCACCTCCTCCGACCCGGACGCCTGCGCCTGCCGTCCAGGAGCCGGCAGGGTGATGCGGGCGGGATAGACCACCAGCTGGCCCGGCAGCTTGAGGTCGATGCCGCGCTCGATGAGTCCGAGTCCATCGCGCAGCGTGGCCCGACAGCCTTGAAAGCGATAGACGCCTCGGGGCACCGCTCTGAGTGTGTAGGCGAGGCTCAGTTTCCCGCCAAGCAGCCATGGCCCGTGCGCGCCGTGCAGCGGCGGGGGCGGCTCGTCCGCGAGCCGGAGAAGGGCGAGAGGCCAGCCGAGGCTCAGGCGCCCCTCGAGACGAACCTCGACGTCGTCGCCGGCGGTCGGGGGGGTGGGCGGCAGGATGCGGCGCAGATCTGCCTGCGGATCGCGGCCGGGGGCCAAAACGGCACCCACCGCCAGCACTCCCGCGATGCCGGTGACGGCGACGATGCCGGCGCCAAGCCTGCCGCCGGCCAGAAAGCCGGCCGCCAAGAGAGCCAGCCACGGCCAAATGCCGGGCCCGCGCAGACGCGGAAACCTCACGGCTGCAGGCTGCGGGGCAGGGGCAGGGCGGCGATGATCTCGCGCAGGCACGTGTCGGCGCCGCCCGAGCGACAGCGCAGGCGGTGGCCGAGCACCCACGGCGAGAGGGCGCGCACGTCGTCGGGCAGCACATGGCCGCGGCCATGCAGGAAGGCCCAGACCCGCGCCGCGCGCAGCAGCGCGACACCGGCGCGCGGACTCGCGCCGAGCACCACCTCGGGATGGACGCGCGTCGCGCGCACGAGGGCCTGGACGTAGCCGCGCACCGACGGCGCGACGTGCGTAGCGAGGGCCGCCCGCCGCAGATCGAGGATCTCCCCCTTGCCGAGGACGGCCTTGAGCGGCTGGGGCCGGATCTCGGCGCCCATGCGTTCGAGCAGAAGGTCCTCCTCCTCCGCGCTCGGGTAGTCGAGGTGGATGCGGAAGAGGAAGCGGTCCAGTTCCGAGAGCGGCAGCGGGAATGTGCCTTCGTGCTCGGCGGGGTTCTGCGTCGCGAGGACGGTGAACGGCTCCGGCAGCGGGTAGGAATGCCCCTCCACCGTGGCCTGTCCCTCTTCCATGGCCTCGAGCAAGGCGGACTGCGCGCGCGGCGACGCGCGATTGAGCTCGTCGACGAGCAGCAGTTCGGCGAAGATGGGACCAGGGCGGAACGTGAAGGACCGCTGTTCGGGATCATAGATGTGCACGCCGACGACGTCGGCCGGCAAGAGGTCCGAGGTCGCCTGGACGCGATGGAAACGGAGGTCGAGCGCCTCGGCCACGCTCTTCGCGAGCAGCGTCTTGCCGACTCCGGGCACGTCCTCGATCAGGATGTGCCCGCCGGCCAGGATGGCGCAGACGATGGCGAGCGCCGCATCCTCCTTGCCGACGACGCGGCGCTTCACTTCCTCGAGGACCAGGGCAATGCGCGGATCAAAGCCCCGCGCGGCGGTCAGCGGTCTTTCGCTCATGGTTCCTCCAACGGATTTGCTGGCTTCGACGATAGCATAGCGTGGCCTCGGGCGCATGCCGTGCAACCATAGGGTTCGTCCGGGCGTTCTACCTTGTGCCCGAGTGTTGGAGCGGGGGGACAAACGTGCACGAAAACCGCGACGAGGAGTTCGAGCGCTTCTACCGCAGCGAGGAGCGTCGCGTGCTGCGCCTGTGTTACGGCGTGCTGGGCGACTCGGAGCTCGCGCGCGATGCGGCGCAGGAGGCCTGGCTCCGCTATCTGCGTTATATCGACGGCGAGCGTCCGGAATATTCGGTGCCGCTCCTCGTGACGATCGCGCTCAATGCCGCGCGCGACTGGCAGCGCAGGCGTTCAAGGCGTCTCGAGGACTTGCGCGACGACGTGTCGGACCGCCCCGCGCCGCCCGCGGCGGCGGGCGACCCGGATCTGATGGACGCTCTGCGGCGCCTGCCTGACCCGGAACGCGAAGCCATCCTTCTTCATTATGGACTCGATCTGCCGCTCATCGACATCGCGCGCGCGCTGCAAAAGCGCACAGGGGCCGTGAAGAGCATCCTGCATCGCGGCCGGGCGCATCTCAGGTCGCTTCTCCAGACCGAGGAGGGTATCTCGAATGGACGCTAGGGACGACGAGCGCTTCGAGGAGCGCCTTAGGGGTCTTGGCGGGGCGATCGACCGCGAGGTCGGGCCGAGCGATCCGAAGCTGCTCTCGAGGCTGATGCTGGAGCGTGGCGAGGATGGACGGCGCGGGGCAAGGAGACACGCAAGGAGCCATGGCGGACAGACGCGCTGGTTCTACTGGGCGGCGGCACTGCTCGTCATCCTGGTGGCCATCCCGTACACCGCGCATCTCACCCAGAAGCCGCAGCAGGCGTCGCACCACCACAAGGGGCAGACGGTGCTGCGCAGCGGCACCGGCAAGCCGATCCTGATCGGCGCCGCCGAAGCGGTCGACTTCGTCAGCGCGCAGCGCGGCTGGCTGGTCGCGGCGACCGGCGCCTACGGATCGCGCAACGCGCTGCTGGCGACGAGCGACGGCGGGAAGGCGTGGGTGGAACGGATGCTGCCCAAGGGCTACACGGCCTTGGCGCTGAAGTTTACGGGGGATCGCCAGGGCACGGGCTACGTGCTCGCGCAGCAGACGGGGCTAGGCCAGACCGGTGCGCTGTCCCAAGTCGTGCCGCTCGCCATCCTCGCGACCCAGGACGGCGGCAAGACCTGGCGCGTCGCCTGGAGCGAGCCGGGGCCGCAGGCGATCCTCAACGGCACCGTGCAGATGCGGGTGGGCTTCCAGATCTTCGGCAGCCAGGTCTACGCCTATGTGGGCGACAAGATCCTGACCTCCGCGACCGGTGGCAAGAGCTTCGCGGCGCTCAACCTGCCGCAGGGCTTCGCGCCGGTGCACATGGACTTCCTGACGCCGCGCGTCGGCTTTGTGGCCGGGCAGGTCTGCCAGACGACGCCTCAGCCGGGCACCGCGGGCGGCGCCGGCTGCCAGGGCGAGCTCATCGAGACACAGGACGGCGGCCAGACCTGGCAGACGTCGTTCACGGCGCCCGACCAGAACTACTGGACCTACTCGGACGCGGTCAGCTTCGCAAACGCCCAGGACGGCTGGTTCTTCTTCAAGGACTCCGCGACCTGGGGCGGCTTCCTCTACCAGACGACCGACGGCGGCCAGCACTGGACGCTCGAGCAGGGAACGTTGTCCGGCACGAACAACTTCGCGCAGGGGCGCACCGTCTACGGACCGCCGACGTTCATCACGCCGCAGATCGGCTTGCTGCCGATCAACGAGGGCGCCGCGCCCTATCCCGGCGGCCTGATGATCACGCGCGACG
>JAJZIE010000162.1 GCA_021810725.1 Bacillota bacterium
ACATCTCCGACTACGTCGACGTGGCGGCCGTGCGGGACGCCATCAAGGACGAACCGGACGTCGTGGTGGCGGAGACGACGATCTTCGCCTGCGCCGACGCCACCCAGACCGACATGGTGCAGGCGATCAGGGACCACAACCTCGACGGGCTCGTGGTGGCATCGTGCTCGCCCAAGCTGCACACCTTCACGTTCCGCGGCGTCTCCCGGCGCGCGGGCATGAACCCGTACCTGTACACGCAGGTCAACATCCGCGAGCAGAACTCGTGGGCGCACACCGACGACCACGAAGGCGCGACCCGCAAGGCGATCCAACTCGTCAGGGCGGGCATCGCCAAGACGCGCCTCTCGACGCCGCTCACGCCGCTCGAGGTGGAGACGACGCCGAAGACGCTCGTGATCGGTGGCGGCATCGCCGGCCTCAGGGCGGCCGTCGGCCTCGCGGACATCGGCCTCGGCGTCTTCCTGATCGAGAAGGAGCCGGAGATCGGCGGCTGGGTCAAGAAGTTCGGCACGATGTACCCGAGCGGCCGTCAGGGCGGCAAGCTGATCGACGAGCTGATCGAGGAAGTCCGGCGGAGGCCGGAGATCGTGGTCTTCACGGGCGCCGAACTCATCTCGAAGTCCGGCAGCTTCGGCAACTACAAGGTCGAGATCAAGGTCAGCGGCGAGAAGTCGATGGGGCTCGCGCTCGACGTCGGCTCGATCGTCGTCGCGACGGGCTTCGACACCTACCAGCCCGAGGTCGGCGAGTACGGCTACGGCATCGACGGGGTCGTCACCCTGCCGAAGTTCAAGCAGATGGTCGACAGCGCGAAGGGCGAACTCGTCTACCATGGCCGGCCCGTCAAGAACGTCGCCTACATCTACTGCGTCGGCAGCCGCCAGCCCGAAGGCAACGCCTACTGCTCCCGCTACTGCTGTGCCGCGACGGTCCACGCCTCGCTCGAGGTGGCGGACGTCGATCCCGGCATCCACCAGTACCACCTCTACCGGGACATCCGCACCTACGGCAAGTTCGAGCTCATGTACACGCAGTCGCGCGAGCGCGGCTCGGTCTACATGAAGTACCCTGAAGAGACGCCGCCTACGGTGACGCGCAGATCATCGGGCCAGCTCACGGTCACGACGCGCGACCTGCTGACGGGTGGCGAGGAGCTGGAGATCCCGGTCGACCTCGTCGTGCTCGTCACCGGCATGGTGCCGCGCAAGAACGAGAAGCTCACGAACGCCCTCAAGCTGCCTGTCGGCAGCGACGGGTTCTACAACGAGATCCACCCGAAGCTCCGTCCGGTCGAGACGGTCGTCGACGGCGTGATGATCGCCGGCGCCTGCCAGGGACCGAAGAGCTCGTACGAGAGTGTCGCGTCGGGCCTCGCGGCCGTGACGCAGAGCGCGACGATGCTCAAGAAGGGCGTGGCGGAGCTCGACCCGATGGTTGCGCAGGTGACGCCGGAGTCCTGCACGATGTGCGGACTCTGCGAGGAGACCTGCCCCTACGACGCCGTCAGCCGGATCGAGTTCGAGGGTCACGAAGTGGCCCAGATCGACGCGGCGGTCTGCAAGGGCTGCGGTGGCTGCGCCCCGGTCTGCCCCGAAGACGCCATCGACCTCAGGGGTTACACCGACGCGCAGATCCGGGCCATGATCGAGAACCTGGCGGAGGTGCCTGTCGTATGAGCCGCACGACGCCCCGAGACGTTCGGGAGGTCATCCGCGAGGAGCCTCTGATGCACCGGCCCATCCTGGAAGCGGTGGCGGCGGGGCCCATGACCGTACCCCAGATCGCGGAGGCGATCGGCCATCCGCCGCGCGAGGTGCTCTACTGGGTGATGGGGATGCGCCGCTACGGCAAGCTCGTGACCTCGGCGGATCCCGACGACGACGGCTACTACACGTTCACCGCGGTGGACGGGGGGGTGCCCTCATGAGCTCTCTGGTCGACGCGAGTCTCCTGACCGACATCAAGAAGTTCGGTGCGGCCGACGTCTCGGCGTGCTTCAGCTGCGGCAACTGCACCGCGATCTGCCCGCTCTCGACGAACGACGGGGCGTTTCCGCGCAGGATGATCCGCTACGCGCAGGTGGGCATGAAGGACGCCCTGCTTTCGAGCAAGGAGCTCTGGACCTGCTACCACTGCGGGCTATGCTCCGACACCTGCCCGACGCAGGCCGATCCCGGCGGCTTCATGGCGGCGGCGCGCCGCTACGCCATCGCGAGCTACGACCGCACGCGCCTCGCCTGGACGATGTACACGCAGCCCGTGCTGGCGTCCCTGATCGCGATCGTGCTGGCCGTCTTCTTCGCGGTGTTCATGTACGCGTCGCACGGCGCCCAGAGCCGGACCTCGATGGCGCTCTTCGGCTTCATCCCCGAGCCCCTGATCCACTACACCGGGCTCGTGGTCATGGTGATCGCCTTCCTGGCGGGTCTCGCCGGCATCATCACGATGGTGCGGGGCATCTCGCGACGCGAGGTCAAGCTGCGCGGCAAGAGCCGGGTCACCGGCTGGAAGGCGCTCTGGTCCGCAATCGGCGTCGAGTCGATCGGGCAGAAGCGCTACCGCCAGGACTGCTCGGCCGTCCAGGAAGTGAAACCCTGGTACCGCCGCCGCTGGCTCGTCCACTCCCTGACCATGTGGGGATTCCTCGGCCTGCTCGTCGCGACCGTGGTCGACTACGGCCTCAGCCTGATCGGCGTCAAGATGCCGGGAACCCCTGTCGCGATCTGGTACCCGACGCGCCTGCTGGGAACCCTCGCCGGTCTCGCGATGATCTACGGCGTGACGATGTTCTTCATCGACCGGGTGCGCAAGGATAACCAGTCCGCGAAGAACTCGGAGCCGGCCGACTGGATGCTGCTCGTCCTGCTCTGGGTGGTGGGTGTGAGCGGCTTCCTGATCGAGGTCTCCCTCTACCTGCCACAGCCGCCCACCTGGGGCTACTGGCTCTTCCTCTTCCATGTCTCCGTGGCCATGGAGCTCATCCTGCTCGCGCCATTCATGAAGTTCGCCCACGCCATCTACCGTCCGGTGGCCCTCTACTATCTGGCGCGGGCCGGAGAGACGGAGGGCATGGCCGGGGAGAGCGCGGCCGACTGAACCAAGCGGACCGAAAGGCCTTCGGGGACCACGAGGCGGGGGCCGAGCGAGTGCCCCCGCCTTGCCTGTCAGGCCGTCGGAGGAGTGTGGCGGGAAGGAAGCGATCCTGTGGCAAGGATGGTCATCGGCATCGGGAACGGAGCGCCGGAGCAGCTGGTGCTTTCCGCTGCGCTGGCCACGAAGGCGGTGGAGATCGGCCTCGACGTGGACATCTTCCTGTTCCAGGGCGGCATGGGTGCGTTCCGCGATCGCGGCGTCCGCAGGCATCCGCCCGCCAACTCCGCGGAGCCGGACCCGTTGCAGGGATTCGCGAGACTGCACGCGACCGGCAAGGCGAGGATCCACGCCTGCCCGATGGATGGTGTCAGGGCGCGCGCGCGACTCAAGGACTTCTCGCCGCTCGTCGACGACGTGGTGGGTCTCGGCAGCTACGTGGACAGTTCGGAAGGACCAGGGGTGCTGCACGCCTACTTCGGGCCGTGCGCCGAGGAGAAGGCGCAGGAACCAGAGCCGCGCAAGCCGACGCTTCAGGTCCTCTAGCCGGGAGGTCCCGCCGCGACAGGCCTGATCCCGCAGCCGGCGGCATACGCTGCGATGGCGCAAGAGCGTGCCGGCTCGGCGGCGGGGAGGACCAGACGGGCCGCCTTCGCCTCTTGGCCAGCTCAGGGAGCGGACGCGCACAGTCCGACGCGCACTTGTTCATCCGATCACTAGTGCTCCCTGACGCAGTGGCTCCGCCCCGATCCAACAGGGGTCGGGATGACACGAAGGGAGGACCCGATATGTCCAAGATGGTCGTCGGCATGGCGAGCGGCAGCGTCGAGAAGCTCATCGTCGCCAGCACCATGATCGGGGGGGCGGTGGCGCTCGACACAGAGGTGGACGTCTACCTGCTGCTCGGCGGCGCGCGCGCCTTCCGCAAGGACGTGGCGGGTACCGACAGGATGGTCCACGACTATCCCCAGCTGCGGGCGGAGATGGAGGCCGGGCTCAAGGCGAACCAGATCCCGGACCCGTACGGGTTCCTGCGTCAGCTCAAGGCGGACGGCCGCTTGCACATCCACGTCTGCGCCACCGCGGGCAAGATCTGGGGCGCGACGGCGCTCGAGGACTTTGTCGACCTGGTCGACGACATCGTCGGCATCGGGGAGTATGTGATCAAGTCGGGCGAAGCCGACAGCGTGCAGGTACTCTGAGCCAAGGTCCAAGGCGGGGGCGCACCCTTCGGGGGGCGCTCCCGCCTCTTCGATGGGTCGACAGGTCTGCCGAGAATCGGTTTCCGCCCCCGCACCCGGAACCTCTTGGACCAACGCGCCGCGGCAGGGTGGTACGGGCTGCGCGTCTCGGCGACATGGCGCGACGCCCCCATCGGTCACAACCGCGCGAGCAGAATGTCGACGCACCCCAGGGGAAGGCTCGCCCTCAGGCGGCCGTCCGCTCCGATCACCATGGCGCCGCCGACGTAGTCATCGTCCAGGTAGTTGACGAGCAGCGCCGTCGTCCGGGCCTTGCGCACCTGGGCCTCGTACTGCGGCAGCTCGTCCTGATCCCACCGCGTCTGGTCGTGCCCGCCGCCCGCCAGGGCGCGGGCGAAGGGAACAAGGAGTAGATCCGGCCGCTCTTCTCGCACCCGCCCGACGAGGCGGTCGTCGAAGAGGTCGCCGCAGATAAGAAAGGCCACGCGGCCAAATTCGGTCTCGAAGCATGCCACATCGCGGCCCTCGCCATAGATACGCGGATCGGCGTCGGGGCCGTGCCAGCCTGGGCTGACCCGTCGGTAACGGAAGACGGCCTTGCCACTGCGGTCGATCAGGAGCGCCGAGTCGTAGAGGCGGCCCTGGTCCTCTTCGAGCAGGCCGAGGGCCACATGCAGCCGAAGCCGCTTGGCCTCGGCGCACACCGCCTGGACCAGGGCGCCAGCCACAGGTGTTCCCAGAGCCGCGTCGTGGTCAGGGACGTCGTCGTTGGCCAGTCCCGTGAACGACGCCTCAGCGAACACCACCAGGTCCGCCCCGCGCTCCACCGCCCGTCGCATGGAACGGAGCAGCTCTTCGAGGTTTTGATCCAGACTCGTCGTCACTCGTTGCACCGCGAGCGCAGCGAGCATCACGAGGCCTCCCCGCGCATCATGCCACTGGCGAGGGCACGACGCCGTCATGTAGGCGCAGGATGCCAGCCCAGTCCAAGACGATTGTGCCATAAACAGGCATTCGTATGACCAGTCCAGGAACTCACTCGAGAACGCCCTCTATGCACGGAACGTCTTCGACTTCCGTGCGGTGCACCGTCTCATGTTCGTCGGCAAGAGTCTGGGCGCCGGCAGGCAGCAGGCCACGCTGCTCAAGGTCCTTCCGGCTGGGATCGAGGTTCTGCCCTATACCTTCGACGCGGTGTTTCGAGGTGAACTCGTGAGCAGGCGAAACTGGACGATGACCAAGGTGGGCCCAGCGCGGGTTTGGGGCGAGTACCTGCGCATGCGCATCTACGGCGCTCGCGGCGACATCGTGGACAGCGCTCCCAGGTGCGATGGCCTGGAGGCGTTCGTCACGCCCTATCTTGGGAGCGTTGCGCCATAGGCGCGGAGGTGCCGACAACGTTGAAAGCGCCTGGGGCAGCGCTAGCAAAAAGTCCGCGTTCCTTGCCACGGGAGACATCTACGGGGCGTCACCTTTGAGGAGGTCCCGAGTCGGAGGCGCACCTGCTGTAGTCAGGGCTCCGCGTCCAGGTAGTTCGCCGCCACCCGGC
>JAJZIE010000006.1 GCA_021810725.1 Bacillota bacterium
AACAGAGCCTGTTGCCGGCGAGGGCCCGGTGGTCCATACCGCTCAACCAGCACGGCAGGCCGATCACCTCGGCAGCCTTGCGGCCTGTGATCGCCTCCGCAGCCTCGTCCCAGGCCACGATACGCCTGCCCCGGTCCGCGGAGTAGTGGGCGACGCCCTCGCCTGTACCCGAGGCCGCGATCTGCCGCACCGCAGCGGAAAGAGCATCTGTCACTGCAGGCAGGTTGGCGAAGGAGAGCGTCCGCTGCGTGGGCTCCGGCTCCGGGCGCCCCAGCAGGAATCCCTGGCCCATCACCACGCCGAGCCGCACCAGTTCCTCGAGCTCTGCTTCGGCCTCGATGCCTTCGGCGATCGTGGCGATGCCAAGGTCCGAGCACATGTGCAGCATCGCCGCGACGATGGTCTGGCGCCAGCGGTCATGGTCGATGCCGTGCACGAGACGCTGGTCCACCTTGACGACATCGGGCTTGAGCGCGAGTACGGCCGCCTGGCCGGCAAAGCCGGAACCGAAGTCGTCCAAGGCTATGCGATACCCCTCCGCGCGCCAGGCTGCCACCTGCGTCTGCAAAGCCTCTGGATCGTCGAAGAGCGGCGACGCCTCCGTGATCTCGATGACGGAGTGGCGTGCCGGCCAAGGAGACTTGGCAGGAGCGATCGGCAGGCCGACAAAGCGCGGGTTTGCGTTGACGAACAGCATGCCAGGAGGCGTGAGGACGTTTCCCGCCGCCACGAAGGCCATGCGGCGGCACGTTTCTTCGAACGACTCCTCAACGCGCTCGTTGCGAGCGAGCTCAAAGAGCTCCGCCGGGGTCGCGAAGAAAGATTGCTCAGGTCCCCGTATCAGGGCCTCATGTCCCCAAATGGTGCCGGAGCGCAGATTGTAGATCGGCTGCCATGCGATCCAAAGCTCTGGAATGAGTTCTTCGAGCACGGAGGACCTCCATTGGTTGAACGCCTGCTGCGGGGCCGGCATATCTTTGCAGGTCTCGTCGGTTCCGTCATTTCGCTAGGCGCTCCGATTTGCCTCCCGAGGCCAGTGTGCAGCCAACACATGCACGCCCAGAGGACGGCAAGGCGGGGACGGGTACGGACAGCAGCGCCGACATCGTGATCGCAGTCCGTCAGCCTGCCACGATAGGCGGGTGTCTGCTCTGCCTCGGTGATTGCGACCTGATGCACGACTGGCACGTATGGCCGGGAACTGCACCCGCTCAAGATGGCCGGCGTGCCCGGCGGTCGAACAGAGGCGAAGCCTCGCTGATCTCGAGCATGGTCTGGTCAGACGGCCAGAACGAGCCCGATGGCGCGATCGGCGGGCCCATAAGCGTGCTGCACATCGTCGTTCTGGTCGTGGCTGGACACGCGGGCGCAGGCGACCGTGCGGCGCTCATCGGATGTGCTGCGGTACAGTTCGGATGCAGATTGGCCAGATCATAGCGACGATGCTTCCCGGCGTATGCTCAGGACCTAGCCTGCTCTCCGTTTCCTACCGCCTGAGCGTCGTGATGGCTGCACCCGAAGCCTTAGATGTCCGGCCAGTCTCTCCACATCGCTAGGATTAAGACTCATTCGGTAAACCTCCACAACTCTGTCCGGACCTTGTCGAATGGACCCGCCCCACGCCTGCCGAATGGTATCCGGCGCGCCTCCGGGCAGCCGCGGGCTCGCCCGCCCCGCCACACGGGGACGCTCCACGTCACGTGGGCCCATGCCTCCGCCCTGGGCGGGCATCGGCTGGCCGGGGTTGCTCTCGCCGCACCACGGCAAGGATCTCCTTGCCGAACACCGCGAGGCGCGGCTCGCCCATGACCTTCATGCGCCTCAGCTCCCCAAGGTCGGTCGGCAGCGCCTCGGCAATGGCCTCAAGATGCCGGCGGGTCAGGATCTCCTCGTCCGCGACGCCGCTACTTCGGGCCCGCTCGCCACGCCAGGCGAGCAGGCTCTCGAGAACGGAATCCCCCGCGCGATCCTGTGGAGGGGCATGCCCAATGGCTTCATGCGCCGCCGGCGCCGGCCTGCCTGGCGTCCTCGCGACCGGCCGTGTCTTGAGCACCGCCGTCGCCGGGCGGCCGCCGAACGCCGCAGGATGGCAGCGGTCGCAGCACACGTCCGCCTTCGCCCGGGCGGGCGGCGCGCCGAAGTAGTGGAGCAGGAAGGCGCGGCGACAGCCCGTGAGATCGAGGTAGCGGCGCATCGCGGCGAAGCGGTCGAACTTCGCCTGCCTGCGGCGGTCGATGTCCTGCAGGATGTCGTCCGCGTCCCCTTGACTCAAAGGACTCTTCAGCGTGATCGCCTCGAGCCGGCGCTCGCGGGGTCCCGTGGCGGCGAGGCCGCGCTCCACCAGCTGGGAGACGAGCAGCGTGGCCTGGGCCCGCTCCCCCTCGCTGATCGCGAAGCGGTGCGGCGTGCCGACCGGCGTCGCCCGCAGCTCCTCGAGCCGACGCCGCAACCAGCCTTCGTCCGGCTGCTCGCGCTCGAGCAGAAAGAGACGGAGATCGAGATCATCCTCCAGCACCGTCAGGAGCATCGCCCAGGCGGGCCGGCCGTCGCGCCCGGCGCGGCCGCTCTCCTGGGCGTACGCCTCGACCGACTCCGGCACCGTGACGTGCAGGACCATGCGGATGTCCGGCTTGTCCACGCCCATGCCGAAGGCGGTGGTGGCGGCGATGACACGCACCTCCCCGGCGAGGAACCGCCGCAGCACCGCCTCGCGCTGATCCGGCGCAAGGCCGGCGTGGTACGCCGCCACCTCCTCACGCAGGGCGTGCGAGAGCCACTCGGCCCAGCCCTCGGCCTGGGCGCGCGTCGTCGTATAGACGATGGCGGGGCCTGTGCCGAGGCGCCTCAGCCAGCGCGCGGCAGTGAGGCGCCGCTCGCCGTCGTCCGCCGCCTTCAGAACGCCGTAGCGCAGGTTCGGCCTGTCCCATGGCGCCACGAGCACATGGGCGATGCCGAAGGTGCCGACGATCTCCTCGCGCACCCTGGGGGGCGCGGTGGCGGTGAGGGCGAGCAGCCTGGGCGAACCGAGGCGTTCGTGGACCTCGCCGATCAGACGGTAGTCCGGGCGGAAGTCATGGCCCCATTGCGAGATGCAATGCGCCTCGTCCACCGCCAACAGGGCGACCCGGACGCCGGCCGTGGCCCGCTGGAATTCGGGGCTGCGCAGGCGCTCGGGCGCCACGAAGGCGATCTTGACCCTGCCCTGGGCGAGCAGCCGGTATGCCCGGGCCAGCTCCTGCTCGGACAGCGCGCTGGTGATCGCGATGGCCCGGATGCCCTTCTCGGCGAGCGAGCGCACCTGGTCCTGCATCAGGGCGATGAGCGGCGAGACGACGAGCGTCAGCCCGTCCAGCAGGAGAGCCGGCAACTGGTAGCAGAGCGACTTGCCGGCGGAGGTCGGCATCACCGCGAGGGTGTCTTGCCCGCTCAGGACCGCCTCGATCACCTGCCGCTGCATGGGGCGGAAGGCGGCGAAGCCGAAGCGCTCCCGCAGCAGGGCCGAAAGATCCGGAGGCGCAGTCTGCGAGCGGCCCAGGCTGAGCCGTCCGTCCCTGAGCTTCCATTCCACCTCGTCCCCCGGACGAAGCCCAACCGCTTCGAGTACCCGCGCCGGCAGCCTGAGCGACCCGTCCTGCCCGACCTTGAGACTCACCTTGGCACCTCCCGCGCAGAGGTTGTTGAGACCGCATCGCTGAACCTTTGGGCATCGTCCAGCCGCCGGGCTGCAGCTGCAGCCCGGGCAGGCGGGCGGGGCCTAGGCCCGCAGCGCCAGGATCGCCTCGGCAAGCGTCGGCGCCGCGACAATCCGCCAGGAGCGGAGCAGATGTTCGACCTCCTGCAGGGCGTTCTCCGCCAGCGGGCCCAGCACCAGGACGCCCGGAGCCGTGTCGCGCAGGGCGCCGACGCGGCCAAGGATGTCGGCGGGCGTCGCCAGATGTCCGTGCAGAGTGCTCTCCCCTGCCGCGACCACGCTCTGCAAGTAGGCTTCGCCCCGCAGAGCGGAAACGAGCGCGAGGAGCGCCGGCAAGGCCAGAGATGGTCCGTCCTGCACGGTGCCACCTGCCACTTGCAAAGCCACGGCGCGGCCCTCGAGGCCAGTTTGGCCAAGGCGCAGCAGGCGCTGGTTCGCGAGCAGGAAACTGTAGGCGATCCGCTCCGCCTCGGCGGCGACCGGCGGCAGACGTCCCTCGGACCTCAGCCCGCGACCCGTGGCGAGCAGCGATGCCTCGACGCGCAGCAGGCGCCCACCCGCCTCGGCGCCGGCGTCGCGGTCCAGGTGGAGGCATTCGCCGGCAGCCATCGCGAGCGTCCGCACGCGGGCGGGTCCGGCCGGCTCGAGATCTCGAGCCGCAGTCTGCGGCACGCCCTGAAAGCCCACCCGCCGCGGCTGGAACTCGCCTGGCGCGATGCGGCAGAGCTGGTCGTGGATGCGCTGGCGCAGTTCCCCCGCCAGCGTCAGGATGGCCTGCAGAACCTCCTGGTCGCCCGTGGGGCCGTTCGGGTAGATGAGCTTCAGGAGGGCCTCGGCGCTGCGTGTGACGGCGACCGCATCGCGGCGCGTCATGCCGGGCGCGGGCGGGTGGCGGCGCAGGAGGTCGTCCATCTCCGCCGCGAACGGGAGGTCTCGCAGGGCGATCAGCACCTCGCCGAAGTAGTCCGAGACGAAGCCGAAGCCGGTGGCGAACGACGCGGGCTCGAGCTTGGGCAATTCCCAGCCGGGCAAAAAGGCGTGCAGGCGGTCCAAAAAGGCGCTGTCGCGCAGCTCCTCGGGTAGCGGCTCGCAGAGGTGGCGGTAGCGCCGCGACGGCAGGTCCCCCTCGACGTCGATGTTGCCGAGCAGCACCACCGAGCAGTCCGAGCTGAACTCGTGGCGGCCCCGGCTGAACTGGCCGCTTTCGAGGAAGTCCTTGAGCGCCGCCGCCACCTCGGCGCCGCCAAGATGAAGGCGCGCGATCTCGTCGAAGGCCAGCAGGCGCCGCTGCGCCAGGAGACCCGGCCGGCCGGTCGTCAGGTGGACAAAGAGATTCGCGGGCGTCACGGCACCGCCGGAGATGACGAAGGCGTCCTGCGACACATTGCGCGCGAGATACGTCTTGCCGGTGTTCTTGGGGCCGAGCTCGAGCAGGTGCAGGCTGCCCTCCGCGAGCGGCGCGAGCCGCATCAGCAGGAGGAGCTTGCGCCTGAGGGCCGCGTCGGCGGCAAGCCCTAGCCCGAGGTGCACGGGGTCGTAGCCCGCCGAGGTCAGAAGCAGGTCGATCCAGCCTTCCGCCGAGAAGTAGCTCCTGCCCTCGAGGAAAGGTTCGAGGCGCGCATGCGCCTGGACCGGTTGAAAGTCCCGCACCAGGGTGGCGGGTACGCCCTCCGCCACCGGCTGCCATGCAAGGTCGATGCGGCCCCAGAGGCCGCCTGCCAAAAGTCCGGCATGATCCTCCGCCAGAGCCGGGTCGAGCCGGACTTTAAGGTCCAGGCTCGCGATGCGGCCGACGTAGCTGCCGTCCTCGACGTCGACGGTCACCTCGAGCCGGTCGACGATGCGCAGGCTGCCCTCCTGCACCAGCCGGTGGCGCCAGAGATTGCGCTCGCGCGGCAACGGGTGATGGCTGCGCAGGTAGTCCTCAATGGCTGCGATCGCGGTCTCCCGCGGCCGCTGCGCCAGAAGGTATTCGCTGACGTAGCGCGGCACGTGCCCTTGCCCGCCAAGGCGCAAGGCCATTCCCTTCGGCAGCACCACCGATTCTCCGAGGGCGCCGAACACCTGCAGCACGCGCTCGTCCAGGGGCGACGGGCGATCCATCAGCCGTCCCAGTCGCGACGCACCGGGCCGCCGTCAGGCGGCTCGGCGGTGGCCGCCGCCTCGGACACGGCCTCGGCCTCAGGCACCATGACGGGCTCGGCAAGGCCGTGCACCCTGAGCTCCGGCTCCACACCGTACACACGGTAGAGGTCAAGGAAGTGCACCGCTGCGCGCACCATCTGACGCACCTTGATGTCACGCTCGCGCAGGGGCACGCGGATGCGCGTCAGCAGCGCCTTGCCGTCGAGCGGCGGGGACCAGCCGAACGCTTCGGCGTGCAGGCGCACAATGCCGTCGAAGACCTGCCCCAGGTCGGACTCCGTAAGCGGCGGCAGGTTGGGCGCCCCCTGCAGTTGGCGGATCGGCCCCTCGATGCGTCCCGCGAGTTCCCCGTCACCGCGCTCCACAAGCCAGAGCGGCAGATCGGTGGTCTCCTGGAGCGGGTCCGCGAGGGTCTGCTGGAACGACGCCGCCACGGCGACGACGCTGTAGGTGCGTGGCAAGGCCTTCGCGTCCTGCAGGCGCCCGAGGAAATCGTAGGAGCGAGCGCGGGCGCGGCGGCCGACGCTGCCGATCATCTCCGCCTCGTCAATCAGGATGACCCAGCCGGAGAGACCGGCAATGGCCGCTGCCTCCGCGACCAAGCGAAGGTAGTCGAAGGACGCGTCGAGTTTGAAGCGCTCGATCTGGCCGAGCTTGCGGCCCGTGTTGTCGAGGTAGGCACGGCGCAGGTCGGGCAGCGCGAGCAGGTAGCCCGCGAGGTCGCGGTCGAGTGGGTCCGGGTCGCCGCGGGCACCGTCGAACCTCGCCTCGAGCACGGCCGCCAGCTTGGGATGCAGGCGGGTCTGCGCAATGCGCAGCAGGCGCTCGCTCGCCTCGCCGCTGCGCTCGATCGCCTGCCAGAGCGGATCGAGGCCGGGCCGGTCGACGCCCGGAAAGAACGTGCCCGTCACCAGTTTGCGGTAGACGCGATCCACGCGGTCCAAGGGCGACTCGCGGCTCACCGTCAGCACACTGGTGAGAAAGCGCTCCCCCTCTGCCAGGTTGCGCACCGCCTGCAGCATGTGGCTCTTGCCGTCGCCGTAGTTGGCGGCGACGATGCGCATGCTGCGACGCACGCGACCTTCCTGCACCGAGCGCAGGTCCTCCGCAATGTCTGCCATGATGCGGCCGCGGCCCGCCGACAGCACGTCCGCGGCCATCCGCGACGGCACGCCCGCCCGCAACTGCTCGATCGAGGTGCGCGCCAAGCTACGCTCCAACCGTGTCCGCCTCCCTGCCCGCGATCGCCTCGACGAGGAGCTTCACCGGCGAGATAGGTCCCATCGCCACGAGACTCCCAGACTCCAGCACCGCCTGCGGCGAGGCCCCGTAGGCCTCGGCCAGGGCCGCCCGCCATGCCGGCCAGTTCCGGCGCCAGACGGCGTCCAGATCCTTGACGTCGTCGAAGGGGTTGGGCCGCGAGCTCTCCACCTCCGGCTCGATCCGCATGGCGAGCGCGGCGTAGCTCAGGAGGCCCGCCCGCTCGTCGTCGAACACCTCCGGCCGGCCGGCGAACAGCACGAACAGGCCCGGCATCCCCGGCCCCTCGTCGATCAGCTCCCGGATGGCCTCGAAGGCGTCGTCACGGCGCAGCCGCGTGTAGCGCGCCGGTCCCTCGCCGCCCAAGAGGGCGTCCATATCGTCGATCGTCAGCAGAAGTCCCTGGCCGCCGACGAGGCGCCGCGCGTGCAAGAGGGAGCGCAGGATCTCCCGCGCGCCGAAGCGGTCGAGAGCCATGCCGATGCCGGAGCGCCGCCGCAGGGTGGCCGAGACTTTGGCGCCGGACATCCAGGCGGCGGCGGCCTCGCGATGCCCGAGCTCCTGGGCATACCCCGGCCTCAGCCAGGCGTAGGCCAGATGGCGCAGGGCGGTCGCCACCGGCGGCGAGATGCGCGGCTCGGCATAAAGGAAATCCAGGGCGCCCGCGAGATCGGCCGCGACCGCGGCCTGGGGGCGTCCGCGGGCCACGAGGTAGGCCTCGAGGTCCCCGTCCTGACCCGGCCGGAACTCGGCCGCCCCGGCGCGGCGGGCGGCCTCGATCGCAAACGGCAACGCGATCGCGTCCAGGGAGATCCCGCCGAGAATGGCGCGGTAAAGCTCGTCGAAGCGGCCGATCCGCACCTCCCGCGCCGAGACGTCGGCCGTGAGGTAGCCCTCCGCCGCGGCGACTTGCCGCATCTCCCGCAGCAGGCGGGTCTTGCCGCTGCCCTCGCGCCCTCTGAGCCACTTGACGGCCGAGCCGCCCTCGGCCACGTACGAGCGCAGGTACTCGTCACGCCAGAAGGCGGCGATGCCATCCGGGTCGACGAAAGCTCCCCGCTCAGCCATCGTCCTCGACCTTCACCAGCCGCAGGAGGCCGAGGGCGTCGGTGCCACCCTTGGCGTTCGGCACGGGCAGATTGCCCGAGCGGGCGTTCAAGAAACTGAGCTGGTGGTGATCGTAGACCATGTTCGACTCCCGGCGCAGGCGGTAGATGTCGAAGGCGAACTCGCTCTTCGTGTAGTCGGCTGTGCCGCTGCGCATGGTCAGCACCCCGTAGATGCCGAGCAGCGGGACGTCCATGTTCTTGGCCCGGCCCGCCTCGCGCAGCAGCGCGTGGGCGGACGTGAGGGCCTTCATGAAGCGTTCCTGGTTGAAGCTCGAGCGGTGCAGGGCCTGGTGTCGCGCCTGCACCTCCGCCATCAGGGCGCGGGGTTCGAGCGTCGACGTCCTGCGGCGGGATACGGTCGCCTGCTCGGCAGAAAGGTCCAGGGAGAGCTTGAGGGGAAACACCTCGTAATCCGGGAAGCTGCCCTGCAGCGGCAGACGCATCTGCTGGGCAGCCTGCTCGATCGCCTCCGCGTAGGCCTGTACGCCGGCCGCAGAATCCGCGGCCCGCCAATCGCGCAGCCTGGCGTCGGCCCTGTCGGCCGCGGCGGCCACGGTCCCCGCCAACTGAGCGGCCTCCGGCAACCGCTGACGCAAAAAGCGCAGATCCCAGCGCTCCGCCGCCTTGGCGATCTGGCGGCTCAGCCGCTGCAGCTTGGCCGCCTGGCCGGCGAACTCCCGCCAGGATTCCTGGATCGCGTCAGGCAACAGGGTTTTCAGCTCATCCTCAAGAAGGATCTCGTCCAACCGTCTACCTCCCTGAAGGCGCCGGTCCAGGGTGGCCTGCGCCGAAACGGTGTCGGGCGTTTATTCGACAGATCGCCGCATCATCCCCTGCAGGGATGTTCTGTCACCGGGCTCTCCGCCTGCGCCGGCAGCAAGACCTGGGGCAGGGCCGCCGTCCGGGTTCCCTCGGCCGGATGGGCACGCGAGCGCCCGGCCCCATGCAGGCAGCCTGCCGAGAAGGGAATGAGGACATGCCCGGAACCGACCGCGGGGAACTTGCCACCGCCGCAGCCCTGGCCCTTGCGACCATGCCCGTCCCCGCAGGCGTCGAGGAGATCCGCCCGCTTCTCCCGGCCCGCCTGCGCGACGCTGGCCCGGACCTGCTCGGGGCGGCGCTCCGCGCCCACCCCTTTTGCGTCAGCGTGGCCAGGGGACGGTATAGCTATCTGCCCCGGGCGATCGAAGAGTCCAAAGTTTATGTTCCCGGACCTCCCTCCGCCTCGGGCCGCGCCCTTCGGCTGCCGCCCGAAGCGCAGGCGCTGCTCTGGCCCGAGGGCCTGAGCGCCGCGATCAGAGCGCAGCAGGCAGCGCACGTCCGCCTGCCGTCAGGAGGCCGGGCGACGTGGCGCCCGGACCGGGTCTGGATCACCGACCACCTGTCCGCGCCCTACACCGCTGGCGAGGGCCACTGGCTGTCCTGCGTCGACTTCCCGACGCGCAACTTCAGGCTCGATCCCTGCCCGCCCCCCGATCCCGGGCAGGAGGCCCTGCGCGAGGAGCGCTGGCGCGCCTTGGCCATGTCCCTGATGCGCCCTCTCCAGCCGTATGACCATGGCCTGCTGGCGCGCAAGCTACTCGGCGCCGGCGTAGGCCGCGACGACCCGCCCTGCGCCACCATGTCCGAGCTGACCGCCGTGCCGCCTTTCGATCAGCACCATGACATCACGTATCGCCCCGACCTCACGGACGCGATGTGGCGGCTCTTCCGCCATCGCGGCGCCGCGCGGGAAGGGCCTTTCACGCTGCCGCCGCCCGCCGCCCTGGATACGTCCTACCGGCTACAGGTGCGCCTGGCGGGCGGCAGATGGCGGGCGGGGATCGCCCTAGGGGCCGCCCACTCCCTGGATAACCTGCACCTGCTGCTGCAGCGGGTCCTCAACTGGGACGACGCCCACCTCTACGCCTTCTATCTGAGCGGCCGCCCCTTCGACCGCTTGACGACGGTCGCCTGTCCGATGGCCGGCGACTCCCCGCCGGCCACGGATGAGGTGACCCTCGGCCATATCGATCCTGCCCCCGGCCAACGTCTGCTTTACCTCTTGACTTCGGCGACGAATGGCGTTTCGAGCTTACCGTGACAGAGCGCACCGTGGGGCAGCGGATCGCGGGTCCGCCGCTCTGCTTCGCGACATCGGGGCCGCCGCCGCTCCAGTACGGCTGAGCTGGCTCCAATCGCGCGATCCGCTTGCCCGGGGCGGTAGCGGCACTGCTGCAACCCGCGTGCCACCTCCGCCAGGCCCCAACACAGGGAGCCGGCTGGCGCACGACGCGACCCCGCAACGCGGCACAGCGGCCGTTCGCGCGACACCCGCTCCGCGAAGGCGATTGCGGGTCTCACTCAGGTCTCACAGCGTCAAGGCCGGCACGCGGCCCGCGAGCCCTTCCGCCGCCTGACGCGTGCGCAGGGCATCCGCGTCGAATGAGGCCGCCACGGCGCCGTCCTCCGTGCGCAGTCCGCTCTGGCCCGTCGCCAGGAGCAGGAGGGCGCCCGCTGTCGCACGCGGGGAGACGCCGGGGTTCTTGCGACCGATCCGGCGCCACAGGCTCACCGCCCGCAGCAGAAGCGGCAACTGCCAGCGTTCGGAGCCCCTGGCCAGCAGGGTCCACTCCACCTCGTCGATCCCGGCCGGCGGGCCGAACCGGTTGCCCATCTCGTCCAAGCCGATCAGTTGGTGTCCCAGGTGCACAAGCGGCGCCAGGCGGTCCCCCTGGACGATCCGGCAGGGCAGGACCTCCCAGAGCGTGGCCTTCTCCGCCTTGCCGTCGGTCAGCAGAGAGAACTCGCGTTTGTGCCGTCCCACCTGCACCTGGCCAGACAGGTGATGGCCCTCGAACAGGGCGAGCGACGACAGCCTGGCACCGGTCACCGGCGCTTCGGGGTACGGCAGGTCCAGCAGCACGTGCAGTCCCCGCCAGTCGAACCAGCGCAGGGCGATGTCGAGCGGCGAATGCCTAGCTATGGGAGCCTCGGCCGCGCCGCCCGCCAGCACGGAGCGGAAGAACTCCTCCGCCAGAGGCGGCAGCGGCTGCCACGCGCGCCACCGCTCGCTTTGGCGATCCGGCCGCGCCTTGCCCGGATCGGTCCGCCGCTGCGGGCGCCTGCCGGACCCTGCGGCAGGCGCCCTGGGCCGCGCCTGGGTTTGCTGTTGCCCGATCTGCGCCATCACCTGCGCCGCGGTGGGCGCAGGCGCCGTCTTCTCCGCCGTGAGCGCAGACGAAGGAGCAGGCTGCCCACTCCTCCCCTCCTGGCAGGCCCTGCAACCGAGCGCCTCCCTGCCCGCGACTAGGGGCTGCGCAGCGCCGCAGAGCGGGCATCGCAGCGGCAGGAAGCTGCCGGCGCCGAGCAGGAAGTTGCAGGCGAGCGGATAGCGCCGATCCCCGCGCCGCACCTCGAGCTCAAGGTGCAAGGCTGGCGCCAGCACAAGATGCAGCCGATAGGGTTGGACGCTGGCCTCGACGCGGTACTTGCGCTCGATCTCGACCTGGCGGCGCTCCGCCTCGTGCGCCGTCACCTTTGCCTGCTCGTCGTAGAGACGCTGGCGCTCCTCTGCCGCACGCTGGCGCCGTTTCGCGATCTGCGCCAGCTGCGCCGCGTAGAAGGCCCGCGCACGCTCGCGCTCCTCCTTCATGTCCGAAAGCGCCTGGCGGGACAGTTCCTCGGCCCGCTTGGCCGCCTGCCGTTCGATCTCCGCTTGCGCGACCTCCAGCGCAGCCGCGACGTCCGGCAGCAGGACGCTCCACGGCTCCGGGGCCGACGTGGGGCCAAGGGACAGGACGCGCTGCCCGATCTCCGGCGCCAGCGGCAGGCACGCAACCGCGTCCAGCAGCGATTCGCCAATCTCAAGGAAGCGGTCCTCACCAGTCAGCGTGATGAGCGCGCCCACCCGCAGCAGCGGCAGGTAGACCTGCTCGGGCGGCACCAGCAGATCCAGGCGGCCGTGCTCCACCGGGTAGAACTCCCTGAGGCGCCCGAGGAGCGCCTGCGCATCCGGCAAGGCGCTGGCCGGCACAGACAAGGCCTGCCAGCCCGCGTCGCCCTGGTACAGCACATGCTCCGCCGCTGCCTCCAGGACGGGATGGCCGGCGATCACCAGCATCTGGCCGCCCTCCTGCGCTACCTCGGCATCCGAGGTCAGGGCAAGCTCCTGCGGCAGGGCGAGAGCGGCGGCGAGGTCCGTCGGCAGGTGCACGAGCGCCTGGTCGGGCTCCACGACCACCTCCGCGCCCCGGGCCTCGGCATAGCGCAGGAAGAACCGCAGCGCGGGCTCGAGACTCAAGGCTCGTCGACCTCCCCCAGCAGGCTGTCGTTCTTGCTGCGGCTCGCGAGGTATGCCTGCCTGGCTTCCGCCAAGCCGTCGCCGATTTCCTCGAGGCGCCGCGCGAACTCGTCGTCGCTGCGACTCTCCAGATAGGAGGCGAAGATCATGGACTCGAGGTCCAGATCGTCCTCGATCCGGCCAAGGATCATGTCGAGCTCGCCCACCACCAGCTCAAAGAGGTTGATCTTCGCCTCCAGCACACCGAGGATGCGCTCCTCGAGCGTGCCGCGGGAAACGAGGTTCGTCAGGCGCACGTCCTCGGTCTGTCCGATGCGGTGAATTCGCCCCAGGCGCTGCTCGATCTGCATGGGATTCCATGGCAGGTCGTAGTTGACCATGACGTGGCAGAACTGCAGGTTGCGGCCCTCGCCTGCCGCTTCGGTCGTCAGCAGGAGGTCACGGTCGCCCTCGAAGGACGCGATCGCCAGGTCCTTCTCGCGACGGCTGAGACCGCCGTGGTAGACGGCGGCGAGCAGCCCCTCCCGCTTCGCCTGCGCCGCGAGGTAGGCCAGCGTGTCGCGAAAGGCGGTGAACACGACCACCTTCTCGCCCGCGGAGAGGCGTTGGCGCAGGTGCAGCCAGAGCGCCCGGGCCTTCTCGCTCGCCGTGACCGCCCGAGCCTGCTCCGCCAGGCCCGACCAGCCCATGCGGGCAAGTCCGCCCCCGAGCGCCTGCGGGCTGGAGCCGGCCAGACGCTGGATCTGGCGCAGCGTGAAGATGGCGGCTGTGGAAGCCCCCTGGGCCTGGCGGCGCACCTCATCGGATACCGCCCGGTAGAGCTCGGCCTCCGCCGCGCTCGGCGCGACGAGAAGGGTTTCGGCGATGCGCCGAGGCAGCATGAGCGCCACCTCGCTGCGCCGATGCCGCACCATGACGTCGCGCATCGCCCGCTGCAGGTTTGAAAGATGCGCGACACCGCCGCCCGCCTCGGGCTTGTGGCGCGCCTTGAAGGTGGCCGGCGTGCCGAGATGGCCCGGCCGCACAAGGTTGACGAGCTGGTAGAGGTCGTCCAGCCGGTTCTCCACCGGGGTGGCCGTGAGCAGGAGCATGTACCGCGTGCGCAGGGCCTTGACAAGCGAGGCCGAGGCGGAGCGGGGATTCTTGAGCCGATGGGCCTCGTCCACCACCACGAGATCCCAGCTGATCTCCGCGAGGCGTTCGCGCAGGGGGCTGCGCCGGGCGGACGCGATCGAGGCGAGCACGATCGGCGCCGCGAGAGGGTCGCCCTCCCGCTCCCAGGCCGCAGTGCCATAGGCGACGAAGGGGAGTTGGAACTTCTGGCGCAGCTCCTCGCTCCACTGGCCGACCAGTCCGGCAGGTAGCAGCACGAGGGTGCGCCTCGCGAGGGCACGCATATAGAGCTCGCTCAGGACGATGCCCGCTTCGATCGTCTTGCCGAGCCCGACCTCGTCGGCCAGTATGCCGCGGCCGTGCATCCGGCGCAGGACCGCTTCCGCCGTCTGCAGCTGGTGCTGGTAGGGCGTGAAGCCGAGGCGCGGCGGCGAGATGAGGACATCGAAGCCCGGCTTGGCCCAGACCTGCAGGGCCTGGTCGACGAGCTCCGCGTAACCGCCCTCGACCTCCTTGCCACGCCGCAGGGCGTCGGTAAGGGTCTGGAACGAACCCAGGTGCTTCGGCAAGGCCGCCGGCAGGGCGGAGGCGACGTCGACGCTGCCGGCCGGGCCGGCAGTGACCCTTGCGAACGCTCCCAGCCGTTCGAACTCCCGCCCCTCCGGCCCGCCGAGCGGCGTGAGGTCGAGGAGGGACGGCTCCACCGTGCGTCCACCGGGCGTTCGCAGCGCAGGCGGGCCGCCCAGGCTGTCTCCGAACGCGTGCAGCGCGCCGAGGAGGCTCTGGGTGGGGGCGAGGAACCCTTCTTCCATGTCCAGGAGCGCGAGCCGCGGCAAGGGCGAGCGCCCCGCAGGACGAACGGCAGGCTGCAATGGCGCTCAGCTCCCGCGGACATTTTGGGGACAGGTTCGCCCCGGACCGCAGACAGTCCTTCGTGGGGGGGCGCACGCAGACAGGGCGTGCAGCCGTGCGCAGCGCGCAGATCGGCCGACAGCCTCGAGTCGGTCGATCTCGCGGACTTGAGACGGATAGGGCCATGGCTTCGGCGCAGCCCCGCTGCTCGCTGCACCGGGTGGCAGGGCAGGCCGACAGCCTCCAGGGAGCGCTGGCGGCAGATCGGCGCAAGCGCGGTCCGCCGCCTCAGGAGTGGCGCCTTTTTGTGCCGCAGTCGCATCGGTGGACCGATTTCGGAGCCGTTGCCAGCTCCTGTGCGCTCAGTCTGGCCGTTCCCTGCGGAGCCTCGCGAGACTCGCCTGCCCACGATATCCGGGACGAATCGTCGCGTCAAGCCATCGCGAGGTGCATTGGGGCATGGACCACGGAAGCGAGCGCTGCCATCCTGCCTTCCTGAGAGTTCTGACCGGAACCGACTCCGGACGGGATGCGCCTGAGACGAGCATGCTCCCAGGGCCGTTCGTCGCACAGGTGAGCGGGCACCTCGACCTCTGCCGCGACGGCTGGCGCGAGAATCCGCAGGAGGTCACCTGCTCGGTCTGCGGCGCACGGAACCTCTACGACGTCGGCCCCGTGCTCGTGTCGCAGGATCGTGGCGGCTCGCCGCAGGTCACCTTCGTCGGCTACTTCCGCTGCCACAGCTGCGGCGCCGGCGGCCCTTGGACCTCGCCGGATCTGGACTACCTGGCCCTGAGTGCCATCGCGGGCGGGGTACTCGGCCGCGCGTTCGGCAGCAAATCGCCAGGGGGGCTGGGCGAGATCGAACTCTTCGACGGCCACCGCCCGCGCAGCAGCGCCGACGCGGAGGAGCATCTCCTCGACCTGCTGCTCGCGGATCCCCTGAACGCCCAGCACTTCGTCCGCCTCGCGAACGTCTACCTGACGGGCGGCAGGCCAGATCTCGCGATGGCCGCTGCGGAGCGCGCCCTCGACCTCGAACCGGATCACTTCGAGGCCCTTCTGCTGCTCATCGGCCACATGCTGCGCCGCCTCGATCCGGCGGAGGCCGCACGCCACCTGCGCCACGCCGTCGCCGTGGCGCGCCGCTACCGTGCCCTGCCGCTTCAGGAAATGCGCAAGCTCCTCGCGGCCGCGCTGAGAGACCTCATGCGTATCCATCGGAACTCTGGGGACGAGATTCCTTTCTTCCCCTCCGAGGAGGAAACCGGCGACACGATATGGACCCGCATGGAGGAGACGACGATCCATATCCGCGCACGCGGGGACGACGCGGCTGCATACCTGCCCCTCGCCTCGCTCCTGCTCAGCCCGGATCGCACGCCGCCCGACCACTGTGGGCCCAAGGGTGACCTCATCCCGTCGGGCCGCGAGCCGTGGCGTCGGGAGCCGGGCCCAGGTCGCAACGAACCCTGCCCGTGCGGCAGCGGCCGCAGGTACAAGCACTGCTGCGGGCGCGACGCCTGGCCGCAGATCCCCCGCTGCCCCGGGTGCCTCCCATCGCCAAGACGTACCCCGCGCGGCTTCGCCCCTTGGGCGGCCCCGTGCAACTGCCCCGATCGGTCGAGCCATTCCCGCCCCTGCGGCGCCGGCCGCGAGCGGAGCGCATCGCGGGCGATGCAGCCGCACCTCCCAGGGCAGGTGATACGTAGGCCTACAAGCGGTACAAGGCCTGGATGTCCTCGAGGGGGATCGCCTCGATGAACTGCTCGCCCTCGAACGCCAACTGAGCGCGGCCGCGCTCGACGCGCAGCACCCTGCAGCGGCGGACCCGCGACCAGGGCTCGGCCCAGCCTGGCGCCCCGCCGAGCACGAGTGCGATCGTCTCGCCGCTCTCCTGCGCGGCGTGGAGCGCCGGCAGCAGCGTCGCCTCGCTGAAGGCTGTCCACTCCAGGGAAAGAACGTCGTCGATGAAGCCCCAGCGCAGCCGCACGTAGCCGTGCAGCGCGGCGTACTGCCGAATGGCGTAGAGCGCCTTGACATCGCTCTCAAGCCGCCTGCGCAGGCGACCCCAGGTGGCCTTTGCGATGTAGCCGGCCAGAACCTCGGGATCGGCCAGGGGGCGCTGGATGCCGGTCGTGGAGCGGCTCACGAGTTCGAACGTGATCCTGAGGCGTCGACCCGCGCGGTTCAGCCTGACCGTCCGCTCGGACGGTCGCAGCTCCTCGAGCTTCCAGTCGTAGGGGGCCAAGCCGAGCACCTCGAGGGCGTCGCGGACGTCAAGCCCTGCTAGGGCGTCGTGGCGGCCGAGCGCCTGTGGCAGGTCTGCCATCTCCTTTGGCAGGAACGTCCTGATCTCCCGCCGCTCGACATCAAGCAGCGCGGCGCAGCCGGCCCGCCCGTCCGGAAGTCGGACAAGGCGCAGCACGGCGTGGCTCCTATTGCGCTCCTGCGCAGTCTCTGCCTCACGCGCAAGCCTTTCCCTTTCCCGCGCCGCCCTGGCGTAGTCCTCCGACCGCTGCTGCGCCGCCAGACGCTCGTAGTGCGGGCGTGCGCGTTCGCGCACCATGGCCCGCATCTCGAGGAGTTCGGGGCAGTCGCGGTTCAGGTGCGCAAGGCCCTCCGGCCCCAGCGAGACGAGCGGCGTCTTCCAGTAGCGGACGCGCGTCTGGTCGAAGGCAAAGCGCCAGCGGGTCAATCCCGCGAGAATCTCCTCGACCGCCTCCAAGGCCAGCGGCGAGCCATAGCCGTCGAGGACGGCGGCCACTTGCCGGGAGGCGGCGAACCCGTAGAGGCTCGCATCCCGGAACGCCGCGGTCACCTCGTCTTGGGAGAGCGGCTCCGAGGGGGCCGGCGAAGGCGGCGGCGGGGACGGCTCGGGCACGATCGCAGGTCCCTTGGGCGGGGGCAGCAGGCCGAGCCCGCGCAAGAGCCAGGGAAGCTCCCAGTACTGGAGGTCCAGGTCAAAGCGGCCGTGGGTATCGCGGTAGATGGGCGGCCGCCCCGCCCAGGCCTTCTGCACGGAGACGGCGAGGTTCCCGACGCGGGAGGGCACCCCGGCCCGCTCGAGCCGCGCCACCATCTGCTCAAGATCCAGCGGGCCGCCCTGCTCCAGGATGGCGACGATCATCAGGTGCAGGATCTTGGCACCGGTCAGCTGGTACGCGTCTTCGACGCTCGCCTGGCCCACCAAGCCCAGGCGCACGACGTAGCGGTTCTCCTGGGCTGGTCGCGTCTCCACGATGTCTCCCTCCACGTCTTCCGCCGTTGGTCTCGGGGCAACTGCGGGCGCCAGGCGACCCCTGCGGCGCACACCTCGGGATCGTCCATTCTCCTGCGGCCACGTCGCTCTCCTGCATCGCGGCCGGAATCCGCGCCGCGAGGCGTCATCGGGCGGCACCGGCTCCTTCAGGACCAGTTCGACGCCTCCCGCTCGGATATCGCCGTCCGCATGACCAGGAGCGGGGCCTCGTGGCTGCCTCACTCCCCGCGCAGCGAAGCAGCCCGCCCCTCTCCGAGGCGGGCTGGTTGTCTGGCTGGCCTTTGCTCTCAAACATGCCGCTCGGTCCAAGAGAAGTCAGTCTCGCGGAGGTCACGGCGCAGGTCCCCCAGGGGCCAGCGAGTCTAGCCAGATGCCGCCGAAGTCATAGGTCGACTGAGATAGTGTTGTCCGGACGTGGCGGAGGTGACTAGACCTTCCACGATGACGAACTGCGTCGACGATCGTGTTGCCGCTCGCCGTCGCGTGAGTCTGCTGCGTTTGCAGGACACCCCCGACGCAGCGATCCGTCACTTCTCCTGGCAGTTTTGGGACCCGCGCTTGGTCGACGGGGCGTCTTAGCTCGCCATGTCCTTGATTAGACTTGCCGGCCACTTGAAGACGATGGTCGCGAGGGCCGGCTTGCCGCTGCCCGAGAGCGCCCCTTGGTACAGAGCCACCTGGAATGGCTCCTGGCCGCTCAGGTTGTCGGCGAAGAGCGCGAAGGTCCAGGTGTTGCCGTCATGGGATAGTTCCGAAAGATGCGCACCGACGGTCGCCCCATAGTACTGGTAGCTCTGAAAGACGCTCACGTCGGTCACGCCGGTGGGGCAGAGGACAGTCACCTTGACATCGATCGTGCCATTCACGCCGTAGTTGGGGTCGAGACTGGCCTCAGCCGTCACGTCGAGCCCGTCACCTTTGAACTGCTGCCCCGACGCCGTCAACGTGCCGGGCGAGCTGGTTGGTCCCGCAGGGCACGACACGCCGCTTGCGGCTGACGTCACCGCCGGGTTGCCACCGCCCTGGTTTCCGGAGCACGCGGCGACGCCCAGCAGCGCAGCTCCCACGGCCAGGCCAAGAGCCAGACGCCGGATGTTCGGCCTCGATCGAAAGGGCACCATAGAGATCCTCCCCAGGCGCCGATGCCCTGCTGCCTCCCTAACGCACCTTGAACGAGGTGGCGAAGTAGAACATCGGCGCGTTCGTATACTTGGCCAGGAAGTCCGAAGAGACGAAGGCCCTATAGCTGCCAGGAGCGAGTCCCTGCTCCGACAGCCACACGTATTGCCAGTCGGGCTGGATCTTTGTCCCAATTTGCTGGCGCATCGTCGCCCAGCGGTGGCGCTTCGGCTGCCAGCGCTTCAGCGCCCAGTCGAGGGCATAGGTCTGAAACCCCTGCTGGGCCGTTACGGATATGAGGAGATAGAAGGACTTCTTCCTCGGCACGTTGGTCGCGGGGTTCGGACAGCTCAGGACGTCCTGGCCGCCCATCTGCACGCTCTTCGGCTGACTCAGGCAGATCTTGATCGGCAGTGTCTTCTGAGGCGAAGCCGCCGCGCTGACCGGATAGAGCGGCAGCGCTAGCGCGCAAGCGGCTGTCAGCACCGCCAGGCGCCTATGGACCATGTGTAACACTCCCTCCGTCATCCGACTGGTTTCCGGCCGCGTGGGGCTCCCGTCATCATGCCTCGTCCTCCTCCAGGCGCGGCAGGTGGCCGAACGAGAAGGCGTGCAGGAACTGCTGGAGGTAGAGTGGCAGGCCGATCAGGATCAGACCGCCGGCCTGAAGGTCATCGGTGTTGATGAGGTCCGCCCCCGGCCCCTGGGTACCGTTCGCGAGGACGGTCGCTCCCACGAGGAGGAGAAGGTAGCCGAGGTAGAGCAGGACGCGCGAGTTGCGCGGGAGTCCCTTCGAGCCGCGGTTGAGGATGCCGCCGCTCGCAAGGATCTCGTGGCCGATGCCGACGATCAGCAGCAGGGCCTCGGCGGAGAGCAGACCGCGCGTCAAGGTGTGCATCCAGTCGAAGAGGTTCCAGGTGTCGAGGGCCAGCGTGAGGCCCAGCAGCCAGAATACGGCGAAGAGGGCTCGCTCGACGGTCAGGCGACGACGCCATCTGAGCCAGAGGAGGTAGCCGAGGGCCGAAAGGGTCACGGCCTCGTTCATGCCGCGGGCGCCGATCGCCGGAAAGCTATGCGAAAGGACCCAGATCGGGTGGCCGGGACCGAGAGCCATCACATTGCTGACGTTCCAAAGGCCGAAGAGAAGCAGGAATATCGCCCCCGCGCGCCAGCCGGGTCGCCGGCGGGAGATCGGCAGGATCACCGCGGCCAGAACCAGCGCGAGCAGGGCGCTCCAGCCGAAGACAAGATGCAGCCCCTGAGGCATGAAGACGACGAGAATGATCAATAGGGCCGCAAGGAACGGCAGCAGTTCTGGCGGCTCCTCCTCTTTCGGCGATACGGCGCGGCACGCCCAGGCCGCCACCGCGATCAGCAGGAGGGCCGTGATCACGCCAAGTCCCGGCGTCTGCCAGGTTAGCGCAAGGATCAGGATCTTCACGCCTACGATGGCGAGCGCGAACCACCAGACAACCTCCGCCCCGAGGTGGCGGTGGGCATGGGTCAGCGCGAATCGTGTGAGGTAGAGGCCCGTCTGGCCGAGGTCGAAGCCGGAGTAGAAGATGATCGGAATGAACAGGAGGTAGAAAACCATGACCTGGTTCAAGAGGGTCATGGACACCGCGGCGGCGTCGCTTAAGAACAGGAGAAGGTAGGTGAGGACGACCAACCCGCCCGTGATGGCCAAAGCCCACTTGTCGGTCGGCCGCCGGAACGCCGTGTAGATGAGGTAGCCGATCGTAAGGAGGACCGGCAGCGCAACCGCCAGATCGCCGGGCACCACGAGTCCGAAAAACAGGAGAAAGGCAAGGGCGATGGGCCAGCGCATCGCCGCGCCCGCCATCGCCGCGCCCGCCAGGAGATACCACCAGCCAGCCGCCTGGAGCAGGGCTCCTCCGGCCAGAACCGGCCAAGGCATGCGAATGTTCAGGAGCCCTGTCGCCGCGTGAACAGCAGCCAGCCTTTCAAGCGGCAGGGTGAGCACCAGAAGGCCCAGGACCACCGCCGCGGTGGCGGCGAAGGCCATGCCGCGGATGAGCGGGTCGAGGGTGCCGAAGCGCACGAAGTGCCCAGCGTAGCGTAGCCAGTAGGGTGGAGTCTCCGGGCGCATGGCTTCTCGCGGCGCGCCCACACCGATCTCAGCCACAAGTATCTCCCCCCGTCAGGTCAGGACGGGCTCACGACAGCTTCGGACGGTGCCTGCGCGGCTGTGACGACCGCCCCGGCGTCCACCAGGCCGCCGCACTTGCCACAGAACTGTGCGTCGTGGCTGAGGCGCCCGCCGCAGTGCGGGCAGTACCTGGGCCGCCGTGCCCTTGTGGGACGGTCCTCCTGGATCGGCTCGCCTCGCTCCTGCCGGTGTGCGGCGAGGATCAGCCCGCGCAGGAAGTAGACGTCGACAATCAGGATGACGACGAACAGCAGATCCGACACCACACCGGTCGAGAGGTCCCACAGCGAGTGCATGGCCATGACCAGGAGCGCGGTGCCGATCAGCTTCAGGTCGATGCGGATCTTGCCGCCCGACGCCTCGCGCCAGGCCACGCCGGCGATGATCGCCGTCCAGGAGCCATGCATCCAGGGCCCTAGGAAGGAGCGCAGGAAGAAGACGTTGAGGAGACCGGAGAGGCCTGCGTGGTTGAATGCGTACTGGAGCTGGGCGAAGGAGTGAATGGCTCCCGCCTGCAGGGCGTTTGCCGCGGCCGCGATGCCGTAGGTCGAGTAGGTGGAGAAGAAGTAGCTCAGGTTCTCCGAGGCGGCAAAGCCCATGCCCGCCGCGGCCCCGAACAGGATCCCGTCCATGATCGAGACGTACTTGCGCCGCCGAAGGAGCCAAACGACGCCGAGGAACTTAACCGTCTCCTCCACCGGTCCGGCGCCCGCCAGACCGAACGGGAGGAAGCTGTTCAGCAGGAAGGCGACCAGGTTGCCCAGGAGCGCGACGCCCACGAAGATCTCCACCAGCACGATCGCCGGCGGCTCTTCGGTAAGTCCCTCGCTGGCCATGAAGAAGACGAAGAGGACGGGCACGAAGAGCGATCCGAACACCAGGAGCCGGATGGTCACACCCGGGTCGTCCAGCCAGACGGCGAGGGCGCCCCACGCAAGCAGCACCAGCAGGCCAAGGAGCATGGCGAGCCAAAATGCCCGCCGGCGGTGCGGCGCGGCGTGCGGCAACATGGTCGAGACAAGGTCCGGAATGGCCCAATGCTGACTTGGGGCCGTCGGCAGCCGTCCCTGCGCTGCCTCCGTCGGCGCCGCCGTCAGGGCTTGGCCGCAGTGGATGCAATGCAGGCCACCTTCGGCGTTCGTGGCCCCGCAACTAGGACAGTACACGCGTCTCCCCCCGTGTGCGCGTTGCGCTAGGTCAGTGGCTCTCCCCTTGTGAAGACTGCTTCGCGGCCCGCTCCATGCGGTTGCGAGCCATCCTCGCCACCGTGAAGTCCGTCCAGAACCAGATGATCACTCCGAGAAACAGGGCGTAGATGGCATCGCCCCAGCTGCCCGAGAGCCCGACCACGACCGCCATGACGACGGCTAGGATGGCCAGGATGCGACCCGCCCACTTGAGTACCTTGATGGTGTCCACTCCCTCTCCTCTTGATGAAGGGAACGGTTTCCGGACATCGTTCCACTGTAATTCATTGAAAGCACTTCCCTGGCGCAGGAAAATCACCCGTAGCGGTGAATGGCCATCACCCGTAGGGGTGACCGGTACCGTTCCGGGAGGTCCAAAGGATGGATGCGGCTGTCCCATTTGCTGGAGACAGGGCTGCGCCTCGCACGCTAGTCCCCGCGATCTCATTTCTTGGCGGCATTTTCGCTTGGCTACTATCTGTACCGCTATTCGGACCAACCTGGCTTGGCCTGGCCGCCGCCGCACATTTGGATCCGACCGCACCCGTCTATTTGTTTCTAGGCGGTCACGCGCTCGGTCTGGCAGGATCGGGCCTGCTCTCGGACATCTGGGCCCCGTTCCGCAAAGCGGGCCTCGCATGGGCGGCGCCTATCTGTCTCGCGCTGACGCTGCTGACGGCCTTCGCCCCCGCCGTCGCCTTGGTGACGTTCCCGCTACTGGGGCTTGTAGCCGCATGGGGCATCGTCGCCTGGGCGCCCGCGTTCAAGGCCGTCGTACCCCTGAGACGCCGGGCCATTGCGTTCGCCGGCGTGCCCATCGCCGCCAATGCCTTCAAGTACATCTGGTCGCTGGGTATCGGCCACGTGCAGCCCGCATGGCTCGTCGTCCTGGCAACCCTGCCGCTGGTGGCGAGTGTGGCATACGGTCCGAGGCTGCGCGGCGTGGACGTGGAGGGACCCATGATGGCCGCGGCCACACCCGCGGTGCCTTTCCCGGATCTGCGACCGCTCTGGCAGCTCGCTCCCTTTCTCTTCGTCGTATACCTGGCGTCGGGCGTGACGTACGCCGCCGTGACGCCCAGTCTTCTGCGGGCATTGCACTCGTCCGTGGATCCGAGTCTGCTGGCCTACGTGGTGTCCATCCCAGTACTGGCCATCTTCGGCGACCGCACGACGCTGAGGAACGTGGCCTTTGCGGGACCCCTCCTGCTGGGCGCCGCATTCCTGGTGTGGGCGGCCTCGCCCAACGCCGGCGGAGCTGCGTTCGTTCAGGTGCTGATGGGTGCGGGCTACGCGGCGATGGACCTCCTGACCTGGGTAGCTTTGCTTGAGATTGCGCCCTCCTACGGCACGGCGACCGTCTTCGGCATCGGGCTCAACATGAATGTGCTGCCCATTCTGATCGGCGCCGGGCTCCAGGCCCAGGTGCCCGCCCTGGCCCGCCTCCCGAACTCTACT
The DNA here is from genome assembly GCA_021810725.1 of Bacillota bacterium. Lineage (GTDB taxonomy): Bacteria > Bacillota > Sulfobacillia > JAJZYS01 > JAJYTV01 > JAJZQO01. The sequence goes on from JAJZIE010000006.1 coordinate 23,649, forward strand.
CTCGCGGGCGGCATGCTCTTCCTGATGCTCCTCGCCATCGTCTTCTTCCGGGACACCCCTTTGCTCGTGCGCGCGCCGAACAGCAGTAGGCTGGCGGAGCTTCCGTTGGACGCCTTGGACGCGCACGCGATCGAGGCGTCTCCCGCACCCACGACCGCAGACCGTCTAGGCCTCGACCTTGCTGACATGGCCACGACACCGCTGAGTCCGCGCGAGCTGGAGGTGGCTCGCCTCGTCATCCAGGGCATGACGGTGGGCGAAATGGCAAAAGAGTTGATTGTCAGCGAAAACACCGTAAAGACACACCTCGCGAGCGTCTACCGCAAGACGGGAACGCACGGCCGAGCGGAACTCTCGGCCCGGGTCCTGGCCGGTGACGATCGGGGAAGATAGGTAGCGTTCAAGGCGCCCCTTCCCCAGTTTCCCTTAAGCCATGGCGCGCTTCGGCTCTTCGCGCTCCCCACTCGCGGGACGCCGGCACACGATGCACTCGCCGCTCCGCGTGGCCCCAAAGACCGGCCAACCCGAAACAGGCTGCAGCAATGGGGCTGTCCCGAAAGGGTAGCGGGGAACTGCCCTTTTGGGACAGCCCCCTCTGCCAGCACCCGTGGACCCTCTTGGCCTTACGGAAGCGGGACGAGATCACGTCGTCTTACTGACGGTGAGTGTCGTGGGTGAGCTTGTGGAACTCAGGTCCGCTTGCATCACCTCGATGGTGATCGAGCCGTCGGCCAGTCCGCTGGCGTTCACCGTGATCGACCAGCTGCCATCGGCGGCGACGAACGTCTGCTCGCTCAGCATGTCCGGCAGCGGCGACGCGCTGTCCTCGAGCATGACATCGACCACGTCGCCCGCGATGCCGGTACCGGAGAGCGCATAGCTCCCTTCGTTCGCGAGATCGATGTCGCCAGGCGGATTGAGGGTGGGGGCGGCCAGATCCACGGTGATGGCGTAGGTCTCCTGCGACGTGCCGTTCGCGGCCGTCACCTTGAGGAGGTCTCCCGATGCCAAAGCGCCGGTGACCAGCGTCTTGGCGTCGGAGCCGTAGACCGCATACACCTGCGTCGAGCCGTCGGTCGCGCCGAGGGAACCCGTCAGCCCATTTGCCGTGGTGCCGTACGGCACCGCAAGGATCTCGGCCACGTTGTCGACCGTCGCCCCCGGGAGCGACGAGCTGATCGTGGTCACGTCGCTCGGTCCCGGTGGCACGACCCAATCCACGCTGATGGGGCTAAGGGTGCCGGCGTTGTCCGCGACGGCCGCCTGCGTCACCCACGTCCCGGCCGTCTCGAAGGTTTGGGGCGCCTGGGGAGTGAGGTTCCAGACCCCGCCGGAGTAGGCCAGCGTGCCGTAGGGATCGCCCGCGGCGACGCCGGGACCGCTCACATAGGTCACGGGATAGCTCTGCGCGGTGTCGGCCCCCGTCATGTCCAGGGTCGCGCTCGTCATGGCGTAGGTCGCGCCGCTGACCGTCGCCTGCTGCGGCACGGTCACCGTCCAGGTGCCGCCCGTCCCCTCAGAGACGCTGACGCCTGCAGGGATGGAAGAACTCCAGTCCAAGCTGAGGCCCGTGACGGCGACCGGCAGCACGTAGGTGAAACGATCGTCCGGACTCGTCGCGCTCGAACCGCAAGGTGTCCTGACCGTCACGTCGACGCTCCCAGCCGTGCCGGCGGGCGCCGTGGCGACGATCGAAGTGTCCGAAGCATCGGTAAAGTGGCTGGCTGGGGTGCCCCCGAAGTCCACGGAGGTGGCACCGGTGAAACCGGAGCCGGTGATCGTTACGGACGTGCCGCCGGCCGCTTCCCCGTTCACCGGGAAGACGGCCGACACCTCGGGCAGGACGCCGACCGCGAACAGCGTTCCTGTGATCTGCGGGAGCGACGGCGTCGTGCTTTGGTCCGAGGTGTAGTTCAGGCAGCCGCCACTGTCGACCGTCGCCGCCGGCGAGACCGGGGTCCAGGTCCCGTCCTGGAGCCAGTAAAGCTGGCCGGGTTCCGCTGCGCCGCACTGCCGCAAGGTGAGGCTGGTGAAGGTGCTTCCCGGGGACAGTGACGCGCCGAAGTAGGCAACCGCGCTGAAGGCGGGCGGCGGGCCGGGGTCGGGAGTAAAGTCCTCCACGGTGACGGTGCCCGTACCTCCGCTGCCCTCGGCCGTCGTGTCGGACGTGCCTCCGCTGCCGCCGGCGGTGACTGCCGTCGCGCCCGCTGTGGTGGCCTGGGTGTCCTCGCCGACGATCTGGACCCCCGTGTTGACGACCGTCAATTGGCCGGTCGCTCCCCCGACGTTCGGTGCCGCCGCCACCGTGGCGATGATCCTTCCGCTCTGTCCGACGGTGCCGCCTTGGTACTCCACGCTCGCCGTGCCGCTACGGTCGGTGACGACTGTCGCCGCGCTCAGGTCGGCGACGGAGAGCGTGCCATCCACGGCGAGGTCCACCGTGACTCCCGATATCGGTGCGCCGAACTGGTCCTCCACGGTGCAAGTCACCGTGACGGGCGCGCCGAACGCCAAGGCATCGGGCGCATTGGGCGATACAGCAATGGTCGTGGGCACCCGAGCGACCCGGCGGGCTTTCGGCGCAGGCTCGGAATAGGTGAAGAGGTCGGAGGGTGTCTGGGAGCTCATGCCGCCGGGCGCAGTGACGATGACAGGCACCGAGCCCGTTCTGGGCGGAGCTACCGCGACGATCGAACCGTCCCCGTGGACCGTGAACGAGAGCGCAGGCGTGGGCCCGAACTCCACACCCGTCACGGCGGTGAGCCCCGTTCCCGTGATGACAACAGATGCGCCACCGGCGACAGGGCCGGTCGCAGGCGCAATGCCGCTGACCGCGGGCTTCGCCCCCCGCGCGTACGCTCGCAAATAGGCCACGGCATCTGCCGCCTGCCCGACGGTGAGGACTTGCGTCGGGCCGAACATGTTGCCGGGTAAGCCCTTCAAGATGCCGACATCAGTCGCCTCATCGATGTATCCCCACGCCCACCGGCCGATGCAATCCGCATCGTCATATCCTGGCCGCACCGTCATTAGGCTCATGGCTTGGCCCTGTAGTCCGAGGGCCGCGACCTCGATTTTGGCCACCTGCTCCCGTGTCAGGGAGGCCGTCGGCGCAAACCGGCTCCCTGGGAAGCCTGAGACCCACCCGGCTTGGCTGGCGGCCATGACGTAACCGTAGTCGGGGTCGCTTGCGGCCAGATCCGAGTAGGCGGGTGTCGCATCGGGCATGGCGGGCAGATGGAGCGCCTGCGCCAGTTGGGCGACAAAGGCTTCGCGTGACTCATCCGTCGGGACGGCGGCGGCGACGCGCGACGAGGCTGTCAGGCCGCTCGTGGCTGCGAGCACACATACGATCACCAGCAGGGCACGCCCGCATCGAGGCACTTTGGGCCGCGGGGCGGCAGTTCGAGCCTCCTTTGTCAGCCACCGAAACACCACTGCGGGCCTCAGAGGCTGCGACCGCCAAGGCCGGTACGCCGATCGCCGGTGCCGCCAAGGACATTGTCGTGAAAATAGCACTCCAGCGCCTTTGTCACAATTGCCTGTTGCGATTGCCCGCTCTCGGCGGCAAGGGCCACCAGCCGCCGCTTCAACTCCAGCGGAATTCGGACTTGGAACGCCACCATGCCGACCGGACGCCATTCCCTGGGCATCGTTTATCCTCCCCGATCTATTGGGCCCTTGGGGCTGCCCAACATCACAAATTGCCCCATATCCTCTGAAAACTCCTTGTTTTAGCAATTTCCAATCGTTCGACATTTGGTTGCAACAAGGGACCCGTACCTAGTCGGGGGCGCTCGCGACGCGGCGATGGTTCCTGAGGGGCATAAGGAAAGGAGCCGCCCCGATGCGGGGGCAGCTCCTCGGGGACTCAAGCCCACGCCTGCCGGTTTCGGTCCGCCTAGATCGGCCGGTCCGCACGTCGAAGTACAAGTACCGGCTGGCACCGCTGATGCTGGTACCGTGGACCGTACACGTCACCACAGCGTACTCCGCACGCTGCCCCAGGCAACCCTTGAAACATCCGTTGTCACGAGATCCAGAGCCAGGCAACGTCGACATGCTCGCGCTTCGGTAAGTGTTCCACCACATCTCCCGCTTGTGCAGTTGACCCCGCTGTACTAGTACTAGCGTTCCCTAAGACCCCGATATTGCGGCCGCGAGGGCTCTTTGCTCCAACCAGCGCCCCCCGCGGTGTCACGTGTCCGAAGCATCGGACCTCCTGATTCCCTCTTAGGAGGTCGGCCCGTGAAGACGCCATCACATCCTCATGCTGGCTGCAGGAACCAAGTGTTCTCGAAGGAATTACCAACTGGGGTGACAAACGCATGATCCTAGTTACCGGCGGGGCCGGATATATCGGCTCGGTCACTGTCAGCGAACTAGTCACTCGTGGATATGAGGTCGTAGTCCTAGACGACTTGAGCACAGGACATCGCGACGTAGTACCGACCTCGATACCTTTCGTGCAGGGAGACATAGCCGATCAGGCTCTTCTTAGTTCCGTCTTCGCCGATTACGGCGTAAGTGCTGTCGTCCACTTTGCCGCAAAGTCCCTGGTCGGAGAGTCAGTGAAGGATCCTCTGCTCTACGTGGAGTCCAACCTCTGCAAGACGTCCGCAATGCTCCGCGTAATGCAGCGTCATAATGTGCACGCGTTGGTCTTCTCCTCGTCCGCCGCCGTGTATGGAGAACCGGATGCAACGCCTATTACTGAAGACCATCGCAAACAGCCTATTAGTCCATACGGATTATCGAAGTGGTGGATTGAGCAGGTCCTTTATTGGTGTCATACTGCGTGGGGCCTTTCGCCAATTTCCTTGCGGTACTTTAACGCCGCAGGAGCGGTGCCTTCCCTCTCTCTCCGCGAGCGCCACAATCCAGAAACCCATCTACTGCCGCGTGTTCTAAGCGCATGGGCTGAAGGAGAGCCTGCTCAGGTTTTTGGGACCGATTACCCCCCCAGCGACGGATCAGCCATCAGAGACTACGTTCATGTGCAAGACCTGGCAACCGCACACGTCCTGGCGCTCGAGGCCACCCTCAAGGGTCAGGCTGGGGCCTACAACGTTGGGACCGGAAGGGGTTACTCAGTCTTAGAAATTCTTGCTGCGGTCGAGCAAGCCACATCGACGCTGTTACCACGAACCTACCTGCCTCGTCGAGTAGGCGACCCAGCGGTTCTTGTAGCGGACAGCACACGTTTGCAGCGGAGCCTTGGCTGGAGACCGCAGCAGAGTGACCTCTCGACGATCGTTAGTTCCACGTTGGCTGCGCTGAAAACGGGATGAATTACCTTTGATACAGAGACTTGGCTGCGGGCTCAATCGAACGCACAGCCTCGCAGGCCCGCAAGTTGGGTTGTCTGCACCTGGGAAGCACTGTCAAAAAGGTGATCCGTT
>JAJZIE010000163.1 GCA_021810725.1 Bacillota bacterium
TCCTTGCGAAACCGCGTCCTCGACATGCGAGAGAACTTTCTGCCGTCCCCGCTCGGAAATCATGGGACCGATTTCGACGCCTTCGGTGAGACCGTGCCCGACGCGCATGCGCCGCACCTGCTCGACGATGCGGTCGGTGAACGCCTCGGCCACGCCCTGCTGCACGAGGATGCGGTTGGCCGCGACGCAGGTCTGCCCCGCGTTGCGGAACTTCGCCGTGGCGATGCCGACGGCGGCCTGATCGAGATCCGCGTCGTCGAACACGATGAAGGGCGCTTGTCCGCCGAGCTCCAGGGACACCTTCTGCACATGGCCCGCCGCCTTGCGCATCAGCTCCTTGCCGACGGCCGTCGATCCCGTGAAGGTGATCTTGCGCACCCTCGGGTCGCCGAGCCAGACGTCCGCGAACGCCGCGGCCTCGGTGGTGGGTACGACATTGAGAACACCAGGGGGCCCGCCGGCCTCGAGCAGGAGCTCGCCGAGGCGCAACGCGGTCAGAGGGGTTTCCGGCGCCGGTTTCAGGACCACCGCGCAGCCAGCGGCTAGCGCCGGCGCGACCTTGCGCGTAATCATCGCGGCCGGGAAGTTCCACGGCGTAATCGCCGCCACCACCCCGACGGCCTGCTTCAGGACCAAAAGCCGCTTGTCCGACCGGCTCGCGGGGACGACGCGTCCATAGACCCGCTTCGCCTCCTCGGCGAACCACTCGACGAAACTTGCGGCGTAGTCGACTTCCGCGTAGGACTCCTTGAGGGGCTTCCCGTTCTCGAGCGTCATGAGGCGTGCGAGGTTTTCCTTGTCGCGCTGCTGCAGCTCGAACCATCTGCGCAGAACCTTCGCGCGCTCGTAGGCCGAGGCCGCCTGCCAGGCCGGCTGCGCGGCCGCGGCCGCATCGACCGCCGCCGCGGCGTCGGATGTGGCACCGTCCGCGACAAGGGCCACCCTCTCGCCGGTCGCAGGATCCTCGACCGCCATGGTCCTGCCGCCTGTCGCCGCCCGGAAGGCACCTCCCAAAAGGAGGTTCACCGGCGCCCGCACTCCTTCCACCATGCCGTCACCCTCCTCGCGGTCACGGGGCCTGGGCCCACCCCGCATGCACTACCCGACCGCACGTCTTCTGGCATGTCTTCGCGACGCGGCGCGCCATGCCTTCACTGGCGCCGCCCGGTCACGCGCTCCGCTGCGGCGACTGCCCTTGGCCTCTGCTATGATCGAGCACGATACTTGAACCATGTCCCAACCCGGGAGGTGCCGCCATTGCGAGGGGGCCACGCACTCTGTCTCCTATGCTTGCCCGCCATGCTGCTTGCCGGATGCGGCAGTTCCCCCAAGGCCACCCCGAAAGGGCCGACGCTACCTGCGGTGCTGGCGAAGGCCCCGGCCGCGCCGAACGTGTTGAAACCTCTGGTCAGCGAGACCACGCTCGGCCAGACTCGCGTGACGAGCCTGAAAGCCTCGCTGACGGGCGGTAGGCCGGATACGATCCGGGTCCAGTCCCTGCCGGGCTTCGACGGGCAGGTGACCGTCACCGAAGGCACGCGGATCATCTTCCAGTCCCTGCACACCGCCGGCGTGAGCGTGCTCGAGTTCGGGCGCCGGCACCTGCCCGTGCTGCTCCTGCAGGATAGCGTCAGCTACTGCGGCAGCGGTGGCTGCGCCACCTCGGCCTACACCTGGAGCCGCACGCGGCACCGGATGCTGCCGGTGCCGGTGCCCGGGACTCCCGCCTACCGCTACGACGCGCGGCGACGGCAATTCGTCGTCACTTCGCTGCCGCTGCCCGGCGGCCTCTTCGGCTACGTCGTGCCGGGCGGACCCGGCATCATCGTGCACGCGCGGACCTACGACCTTTGGCAGCACGGCATCACCCAGGGCTACGGCTACGCGCCCGGCCTTTCTCCCACGGGCGGCTGGGTGGCGGTGGGCAAGCCCGTCTACGGGCCCTCGACCGCCGAGACGGGCTTCACCTGGGGCGGCCCTGCCCAGACCGTGCTCGCCCTGCTCGATGCGCGTGCCTTGGACTTCAAGGCGCAGGTCGCCCAGGTCTCAGCGTCTTCGGCCGATGCCTCCGTCATCTGGCGCGACCTCGCTCCGATCGGTACCTGGGGCGGCAGCCTCTTCTCGGTCGATGCGTCCCCGCGGGTCTCGACGGCCGGGTCCACGACCGTCGTCACCGACCGCGTCGCGGGTCTGCGCGGTGCTGGTGCGACCGCCACCCTGCAGGTGTACGAGGTCACGGCCAGCCTGACCAAGGCCGGCTCCACCTACTACGTGCGCACGGTCCATCTGGCGCCGGTCGCCGTCAAGGTCCAGGACATCCTGCAGGTGCTGACCATCATCCGCTCGGATCGTTCCCTGCTGCGGACGCTCGCGAAGGCCGGATATCCTGCGCTGCAGGTCGAGGCCGTTGGCCAGCGCTGGCAGGTCGACACGGCAAGCCAGGGCGGGCAGAGCGTCCGACCTTTGGTCGACATCGACGCGGTGACGGGAGCGGTGCGCCGGGCCGGCGCGAACCCCTAGTCGCGGTTCGCGTTCGGCAGGAAGCGATCGCGGTAGCGCCAGCCCACGAACACGATCACCAGGAAGAAGGCGAACCCGCCGAGGGCGATCGGCAGGGCACCGTAGCTGACGCCGTAGTAGACGCCGCTCAGGGCCAGCTGGAAAGGCAGCGTGCCGATCGCCGTCGTCCACACGAAAGGCCAGATCCTGACGCGCAGAACGCCCGCGACGTAGTTCACCACGTGGTAGGGCACGAACGGGATGAAGCGCGCCACCAGGAGGCCGACCCAGCCATGGCTCGTGAGCCAAGGCTGAAGCTGGTCGACGTAGCGGCCGGCGAAGTGTTCGGCGATCGGGCGCGCCAGAAGGCGGCTGACAAAGAGCGCGGCGACGGCTCCAACGATGCCGCCCGCCCAGGAGAAGACGGTCCCCCAGAGCACGCCGTAGAACCGCAGGAGAAAGAGGCTGATGAACTCCGAGGGCACCGGAAGCACCGACGCGAGCGCCATCATGACCACGCCCAGCACATCGCCGAGCGGGCCGAGGCCGTGCACGGTGCGCATCAGTTGGTGAACGCGCCCCGTATGCAGGTAGTAGAAATAGACCCCAACCAGCGCCGCGATGGTGAGAAGGCCGATCGTTGCGCTGACAAGGCTGCCGCGTGAAGGCAACCTGCGCCGGTGAGAGGTCGAGCGGTCCCGTCCGGTCATGCTCGTCCGCCCTTCGCCAGGAATCGGCGGCAGCCCGCGCAAGGCGGAAGCGCGAGGGCCGGGCCGGTCAAGGTGATTGTACCAATTCCCGCGCGAACGTGCCGTGGCCGGTCCGACCGAGTCAGCCGCGCAGGGCCGATCGGCCGGCGGCCGCGCCTTCGACCACCCCGCGCAGTTCCTCGAGCTCGAACGGTTTCGCCACCACGGCATTGAACGTGCCCTGGGGGGGCAGTTCCTCCGCTGTCGAGGCATAGCCGGAGAGCAGCACCACGGGGACCTTGGCGAGATCGGACCGGCGCCGCATCTCGCGCACGAGGTCTGCGCCGCTCATGCCGGGCATCATCAGATCGATCAGCATCACGTCGGGCAGGGGCGGACGCTCAAGCATCCGGAGCGCGGCCGTCGCGTCGGGCACATGCTCGCAGGTATGGCCCAGGCGCGCGAAGTACCGCGTCAGGACGAGGCCGATGCCCGGCGAGTCGTCCACCACCGCGATTCTCATACGGCGAAAAGGCCCGTCTGGCGCGGCAGTTCGAAACGCAGGCATGCCCCGCCCCCCTCGCGCTGCTCAGCCCAGATGCGGCCACCATGTGCCTCGATGATCGTCCGGCAGACATGCAGGCCGAGGCCCATGCCGCCCGGGTCGACCTGTGGCTGGAGTCGGCCGCGATAATGGCGCTCGAAGATGCGCTCGAGGTCGTCCTCGGCGATGCCGATGCCCCGATCGAGCACACCGACCCGGACGCGGTTCCCCAGGTCGTCGACCCGCACGTCGATCGGCGCCTCCGCGGGTGAATACTTCACCGCGTTCGCGACCAGATTCCGCACCACTTGCCTCAGGCGGGCAGGATCGCCCTCGAGCGGCAGCGGCCAGGCGGGCGCCTGGACCTGCACGCGGCCAGGCATGAGCAGTAGCGGCCTGAGGCCGGTCTCGACGATCTCCCGCATGTCGCACGCCACCGGGTGCACGGCAAGCTCCGCCTGCTTGGTGCGCCAGGAGTCGAGAATTCCGCCCAGAAGGTCGTCCATTTGGCGCAGCTCGTCCTGGGCCACGGTCAGGAGCTCCGAGGCAGGCTCGGGCAGGCCTTGGGCAGGAGTGTCGCCGAGTTGCAGGCCGAGCAGCGTCAGCGCGCCCAGCACCACGCCGAGCGGGGCGCGGAGCTCATGGGCGGCCAGACGGATCAGGCGGTCCGCCGCTGCGTCGCGCCCGTCCTTCTCCTCGTCGCCGAGCGGCAGGTCGATCTCCGCGTAGCCAAGGCCCGACGTCTCCGCCCGTTCGTAGGCGATCACGCGCGCCTGCATCACGAGCGCGATCCCGTCGCAGCGACGCCGGCGCACCGTGGCGGTGCAGAACCCGTAGCGGCGCGCGGTGAGAAGGAGCCTCTCGGCGTCGTCCTGATGGTCATCCGCATAGAGCACGGAAAGTTGGCGCCCCAGGACCTCGTTCGCACAATATCCGTAGGCCTCATGCGCCGCGCGGCTCCACGAAAGGATGCGGCCCTCCGCGTCCAGCGTGAAATCGGCCGCCTCGAGCCATGGACCGATCACTTCAGCGCGCCGGCTTTGGGGCCGCCTCGTCCGCAGGGCGGGCCGTCGCCGATGCCCGATCGCCGCCGAGAGCGGCGACGAGGAAGGTCTAGTTGGGCCGGACAGGAATGACGTGGAGTCGTTTCCAGACGAAGTTCCAGTCAATTTCACACCGTCCCCCAGGCACCGGGCGCCTCATGGCTTCGCCATACTGGGGACAGTTTACACCCAGCAAAGGAAGAATCCTGTCGAACCGCCGCGACATGGCCAAGGCCACACGCAGGGCCCGGCGCAGGCCGCTCTCAGGCGATCTCCAGCAGCACGTCGCCGCCGTCGACCGCCGCACCAGCCGTCACCCGTACGGCCGCCACATGGCCGGAGCAGGGCGCCAGGATCTCGTTCTCCATCTTCATGGCCTCGAGGATGGCCACCACGTCGCCTTCCCTGACCTCGTCGCCCACCGCAACCTTGACCTCAAGCACCGCGCCAGGCAGCGGGGCCGTGACGGCCGTACCGACCGACGCGGCAGGCGCCGCGGGCGGCGCAGACTGGCGCGCAGGCGGTGCGTGCCTTGCCGGCGCCTTGGCGGCGGGAGCGGATGGCGCGGCAGCCGCAGGCGCCGCCTTGACCTCCCTGGCCGCGGCTTCGCTTGCCGCGCTGGCGGTGGCCACAGGGGGCTCCGCTTCGGACCCGATCTCCTCGACCTCTACCTCATACGAGAGTCCGTTCACTACCACGTGGAACCGCCGCATCGCTCCGCCCCGACACCGCCGTGCCAACGGCCGGCTCCAGGGCTCCGCCTCCTTCGCTTCGGTCGTCTGCGATCCGCTACGGTCGATGGCGCCGCATCTGGTCCATGCGCGCCGCGATGCCCCAGGCCCCCCGGTCGTCGTCGGACGGGGCGCGGCCCTTGAGCCGCACATGCACCCGCTCGGGCGACACGCCCATGGTCAGGGAAACCGCGACGGTGATCGCCGCCACCACCTGCTCCGGTACCTTCCGCGCCGTCATAGCGGGATGTTCCCGTGCTTCTTGGCGTGTCGGTCCTCGCGCTTCTCCTTGAGCGCCCAGAGGGCGTGGGCCACACTCGTACGC
>JAJZIE010000164.1 GCA_021810725.1 Bacillota bacterium
TGTGGGTGCCGTGGACATGTGCCCGGTCGCCACGGAGACCTACCGCGACAACTTCCCCTTGGCCCATGTGGAGACCGGACGGCTCGAGAACATCAGCATTTCGCAGATTCGCAATAAGGTGGGCAGCGTCGACATCCTGCTTGCGTCGCCGGAGTGCACAAACCACACGCCGGCGAAGGGCAGCGCCCCTCGCGACGAGGCCAGCCGGGCCACCGCCATGCATGCCGTCGAGTACGCACGCGTCTTCCGCCCGAGGTGGGTGGTCCTCGAGAATGTCGTCAACATGCGCCCCTGGTCGCGCTATGGCGAACTCAAGCGGGAGCTGCAGGGACTCGGGTACCACCTGGGCGAGCAGGTCCTTAACGCGTCGGACTACGGAGTGCCGCAGTCCCGTCGGCGCCTGTTTCTCGTTGGCGACCTCAAGGGGCCGCCCGGACTGGTCGCCGGTAAGCAGCGGGGCCCGCGTCGCTCGGTGAAGTCCATTCTCGACAAGCCGGGTACCTGGGAGACCACCTTGCTCCATCGCCCTAGCCGAGCGGCGGACACGATCGCCCGCGCAGACCGTGCGATTGCAGAGCTGGGCCGCGACCTCCCGTTCCTGATCGTCTATTACGGCACCGACGGTGGCGGCGGCTGGCAGCCGGTAACTCGCCCGTTGCGCACAATTACGACGGTCGATCGCTTTGCGCTGGTTGAACCGACGGCCCAGGGACCCCGCATGCGGATGCTTCAGGTCCCGGAGCTGCGCCGTGCCATGGGCTTTGATGCGAGCTACCGAATGAAGGTCGGAACCCGGCGCGATCAGGTGCGCATGCTGGGCAATGGCGTCTGCCCACCCGTGATGGCCCGCGTGGTCCAGGCCCTCGCGGCCGTCCCCTGAGGCTGTGTCAGACTGCGCCGTCGTGCGCTTGGCCCGCATAAGGTTGGCGGGTGAAGCCGGACAGTGCTGCGCGAGGAAGAGGGGCAGCGAAGGACGAGACGATGACTGACAAGCCGATTGATCCGTTTCGATTTCGCCCCCGGGCTCGAATTCTGCGGCTGCTGGGAGACCAGCTCATCGGCAATTCCCGGCTCGCCATCTTCGAGCTGGTAAAGAACTCGTATGACGCCGATGCCGAGAAGGTGACGGTGACGCTGTCTGCGCTTAGCACGAACGCTGCAAGCATATCGGTCAAGGACGACGGCGATGGCATGAGCCTGGAGATCATCCAGGACATCTGGTTCGTCCCCGGCTCCGATCACCGGGAGCAACAGCGCCTGCAGAACCGGCGCACCCAGAACTTTCACCGCTTGCCGCTCGGCGAAAAGGGGCTCGGTCGATTTGCCGTCCACAAGCTGGGCGATCAGATCACCCTGGTGACGCGCGCTCGCGGAGCGGACATTGAAAACGTGGTCTTCATCGACTGGTCCAAGCTACTGGATGGTCGATTTCTCGAGGAACTTAAGGTTGAGGTGAATTCGCGAACGCCCGTCGAGTTCAAAGGAGACGAGCACGGAACGCTGATCACCATCGAACAGCTCCGGCAGAAGAACTGGACACGTGGCGATCTGCGACGGTTGTACCGCCAAGTCACCTCGATCTGCTCTCCGTTCGAGGCTCCCAAGGAGTTCCAGGTCATCTTGGCGCTGCCTGACCGAGAGGGCGATCTCGCCGGTCTTCCCAGCGTCCAGGACATTCTGAAACACGCCTTTTGGCACTACACGTTCAAGGTTGATGAGACCGGCTTCACCTGGACCTACCGCTTCATCAACCACCTGACCGGACTGGTGATCGAGAATCGCGAGTCGAAGGGTGAGGGCGGACTACTGGCGCTTGATGATCGAGGTGACGAGCCCGCCGAGGAGATGATGCCCACACCGGGCACGCGCAAGTCGACCAAGCGCAAGAAGGTCGTCGTGGATAAGGACTTTCTCGAGGGCGTCGGTCCCGTCAGCGGGGAGTTCTATGTCTTCGATCGCGACAAAGACGTGCTCGCCAGAATGACGACGTCGGAGCTCGTCACCAAGTTCCTCAATGAGAACGGCGGTGTTCGCGTCTATCGCGACGGCATTCGCGTCTACAACTACGGCGAACGAGGAGACGACTGGCTGGGCCTGGACTTGCGCCGCGTCAACCAGCCGACACTACGCGTGAGCCGCAACGTGATCGTTGGCGCGGTGAACATCACCCTTGAGCGCAGCGTCGATCTGGTCGAGAAGACGAACCGAGAGGGCTTCGTCGAGAATGACGCATTCTCAAGGCTCCGCCGAATCGTGATCGCGGCCCTGTCCGCGATGGAGGCCGAGCGTGATCAGGACAAGTCCCGACTGCGAAAGCTCCTGGACGGAGACCACGGCGTTGAGCGATTTGATGCGGCGCCACCGTTCGAAAAGCTGCGCAGCGAAGCACCGCGACTGGGCGCGGACACCGCGCTGGAGCCGCACATCAAGCGCATCGAGACCGAGTTCAACGCCCTGAAAGAGACCCTGGTCCATGCCGGCATGGCGGGCGTCGGCATCGCCGTGGTGTTCCACGAGGTGGATCGCGGTGTGCGCGAATTGTACTCGGTGATTCGCGCAGGCGGTGACGCAGGGCGCCTGGAGCAAAAGGCAAGAGACCTGTCCATTCTCTTGGACGGGTTCGCTACCTTACTGCGCCGGAGCGACCGGGGGCCAATGAAGGCATCGGAACTCGTCCGTCAAGCGCGCGACGTGTCCTCGGCGCGCTTTCGCTTTCATCAAACTCGATTCAACTGCCCGTTGCTGGAGAACCTGCAGTCCGACTTCGAAGCGCCCATGGCGCAGGGACTGCTGCTGGGCGCGCTCACCAATCTGTTCGACAACTCTCTTTACTGGCTGCGCGTGTCCAGGCCGGATGTGGAGCTTGGCGCCGAACTCACGCGCCGCATCTATGTGGGGACCAGCAACGATCTGGAGGGCGGTCCTGCGCTGATCGTTGCGGACAACGGACCCGGCTTTAAGGATGGCCCTGAATTGCTCACCAAGCCGTTCTTCACCCGAAGGCCCGACGGCATGGGCCTGGGGCTTTACTACGTGAAACTGGCCATGGAGCTGTCGGGCGGCACGTTGCAGTTCCCCGCCGCAGCGGACGTGGGCGTTCCTGAGGGATACGATGGAGCCGTCGTCGCCCTGGTGTTCAAGCAGGGCGCGTAATCAGGGGGAGCCAAATGTTTTCCGCCAGCCGCATCGTCGCCATCGACGACGAGCGGGCCTATCTCGACCAGCTGTGCCGCGCGCTGCACGGCATGGGCATTCCCTGCATACCCATCGAATATCCGAAGGATGTTCCTCCCGCGGGAACCCGCTGGTTCAGCGGTGTGCGGATCGCGTTCTGCGACCTGCACCTGCTCGCAGGACAATCCGAGTCCAAGAACCATTTCCCCGCTGTCGGCGCGCTGCTCGAGCAGATGATCACGCCGACCAGCGGCCCGCTGCTCCTCATTCTTTGGACGGCGTACCCCAAAGACGCCGCCGCCTTGGAAGCGTACCTGCGTGAGCGGCACCCGAATGCCGTGCCGGTGGCGGTGCTACCGCTCAGCAAGGACGAGTTCGCCGGTGGGGAGGAGGCCAAGCTGCCGCAGGCGGTGCGTGATCGCCTCAGCCACATCTCGCAGTTGTGCTCGCTGTTCGAGTGGGAGGACGACGTCACCGAGGCCAGCAACGCCTGCGTCGGTGCGCTGCTTCGCCTAGCGCTGCAGGCCGGCGGCAACCTGGGCGACGAGCTGGACAAGCTGCTGTCCGCCCTCGCGCAGGCGGCCTCCAGTCCCACGCTGGCTGCGGCGGACCCCGGCTCGGCACTGCAGGAGGTGCTGGTGCCGATGCTCGCGGACAGCCTGTCCCATTTGCCGGACGATGCGACACGGCTCGCGCACTGGAAGGCAGCGATGAGCAAGGCGGCGAAGAGCGAGGAGTGCAAACCAGACCGCGCCCGCGCCGCCGCGATCAACACCGCCTTGAGCGTGGTTCATGCTCCCGCAGGAGCGCTGAAGGCGAGCGAGCGAGGCGCCGTACTGGAGGCGAATTGCAAAAGCGTGTTCAGGAAACTCTTCACGAGCACGGAGGCTGACGTGCTCGCCAAGTTCGGCGTCAAGGCGACGACGACCAAGCGATGGGTGGCCATCCAGATCGAGGCGGCTTGCGACTATGCCCAGCAGAAGTCGCCGTGCCTACCGTACGTGCTGGCGCTCGAAGTGCCCGCCGACACGAAATCCTCCAATCGTTCGCCGGCCATGTGGTGCTCGCCGCCCTTTCGGTCGGACGGGGGCGCCGACGTTCGCCTCATCGCCAACGTCCAGTTCGTGGTCCTGCTGTCGCCCAAGCGGGCGAAGGCGCGTACGGCGCTTTATCGCCTGCGTGAGCCGTGGGTCAATGACCTGACGTTCCGCCGGGCGCAGCAGGAGAGTCGTCCGGGCATCGTCGCTCTCTATGGCTAGGACCGGGGTCAAGACAAACGCCGACGTCAGGGTCGAAATTGCCCGCCTGAACGAGGGGCAGCTGCTCAAGCTGCACGTGGCCGTTTCGCGGGAGGCGGCCAGTCGACACCTCACCCTCAGCGTGGGTGAACTTGGAGAGCGCCTCGTCATCGAGCTTTTTCAAACGAGACCGGACCTGCCGGTGCTGGTGGCCTCACCGCGGGGCACGAAGAACGTCGATGCCCTGTCGCGTGACGGCGAGCGGTATTCCATCCAACTCACCCAGAGCTTAAAGTCGTGTCCGGCTCGTAGGGTTCAGCGGGCAAACCCGTATTCACGCTCGCGCATGGCATGGCTTCATCCGCAATCACGCAGTCACTTCAAATAACCTTTCCAACAACCGCTCGGCCGCCCCATCAATTTCAAGTGAGGCCGTGTGCCTGAGCCTACCCCAGGTAATGGGTAGGTGTTCCAGGCCCACCAGCGTCACCTGCCTGGCTTTCTGGCATGCGAGCAGCGCCTGCTCTAGGTACCCCACCGGCAACTCCGCTTCTTCATCGTTCCAGAGGACAAGCATCGAACACTCCCTGGGACGCTTCCGCTGGAAGTCGATGAGGTACCGCACCCTTCCTTCCCAGCTGATGGAGGCGATCAGCACCAGCCGCGGCTTGGTCCGCGCCTGGTCCACGTACAGCCAGACGCTTGCGTCTCGTCCGAGATCGTTCGGGCAGACGTTGAGGAGGACTGATTTCCAGTAGGCGATCTTCGGTGTCGCGCGAACGAACTCCACCTCGGCGAGGTGGTGCCGCTGCATATCCAGGAGGAGATCCGCGGTCTGCAGGTAGGCGACATCTCCCGCAACCGGATTGGCACGGTCCTCGATCGCCGCCTCGGGCTGGGCTGCCTTCTTGGGACCCGCGATCAGCGCCTCGGCGATGGACGCCGCCGACGAGCGGACTTCTCCTGTGGTCACTAGGTCCGTTGGCGCGCGAGGCGGCACGGGCTTCGCGCGACAGCTCCTCGTCGCCGTCTCTTCGCGCTCCAGCTTCTTCGTGATTTTCCGGGTCTGCTCGGGGAAGCGCGCATTGATGTCTTCCGAAGTGAGCTCCCACGGCGTCTCGTCCCGGTTACCTGGCCCCTGAACGAGGATGAGCCCATTGGGGGGAGGCGGGACTTCTTCTCTCCTGGATCGATTCCACCTCGATACCGGGCGATTCGGGTCGGGGTCTTTGGCGCGCACCCCATCGTTGTCCCGCTGGAACTCGATGCGATCAAACGGCAGGCGCCAGTCGCAGGACACCAGCTGGGTGATCAGCGTTCGTACGCGACCGGCCCGTTCGCACTCGAGGACCTGTGCCTTGAACGCCACTCTCCCATCGAA
>JAJZIE010000165.1 GCA_021810725.1 Bacillota bacterium
CGAAGAAAACCGCGACGAGGAAGAGGGCCATGCCGAGCACGGCGGCCAACACCGCACGGTAGGGCGCCACCCGGCGACCCGCGAGGTGGCCCCCGAGCGCGAGGCCCGCCAGCACGAGGGCGATGAGGCCCGCGACGGGCCTCAGGGCGAAGCCGTCGGGCAGGGGGATCATTGGCTGAGCTTCGTCAACGCGATGGTCGTCTGGCTGTTCAGGTACTTGACCATGACGTGGTGCTGCGTATCGATGTACACCTTCTGGTTCGGGCCGGACCCCGAGAGGGTCACCGGCACAACGGAGAACGTGCCCGCGGGCGTCGTCACCTTGGCCTTGTCGTTGGCGGTGAAACCGATGGGGACAGCCACGCCGTGCTTCAGGATGACGTCCTGCACCACCTGCAGCTGCCCGGGCCGCACATCGAGGCCGGCCAGGACGGCCAGCATGGAGACGTTGACCAGCGTCGCGCCCGAGACGGGGTAGCTCACGGACTCCGCCTTGCCGTCGACGGTGGCGCTCTCGACGATCTTCTTGCCCTGGCGCTTCGCGGAGATCGTCAGGTGATGGCCGGGCGCCGACGCGTCCTCCTGCGCCGACACGAAGTCGAGGCCCTTGCGCGTCAGGACGATGCTGTCGGTCTCGACGTTGCTCCCTACCTGCTGGTGGACGGTCACGAGCGTCTCGCTCGGGCCCTGCTGGGTCACGGTCCAGGTCATCGTGCCCTGCGCCGCGCCGCTGATCTGGTAGTTCGCGGTGTAGGACGGCAGGCTGGCCGAGGCGAGCGGAAAGCCGTTCGTGAGGTTGTTGGACGTGCTTTGGGAGGAGCCTTTGGAGGCACCCCCGCTCTTCTGGTGCTGCGGTGCCGAACCGCCGCACCCGGCGAGCGTCGCGGCGAGCAGGAGCGGGACGAGCAGCCTCACGGCGCGGGTCACGGACGGCATGGAAAACGCACCTCCGAAAGGCCAGCGTGAATTGGTCGAGTGAACAGTTAGAGAATCGTCGAAATAATCGCCGGTGTCAAGTCGCAAGGGCGGCCGGACGATGGGGAACCGGAGAAGCGAGCAAGACGCCGTTGGGTGGAGTTAGTGTTCTCGGGCCCCACCGATCCCACGCGGTCCGCCCACCCGCTCCCTGCGGGCGGATGCGAGGCGCCGCGAGCGGTCGTGTGCCCAGGACCCACGGTAGATGTACGTGAGGCCCGTTGCTTCGCTCGCCTGGGCCGGCGAGAAGAGGCGGACCGCCTCCTTGAGCGGTCCGCCTCTTCTTCTGCTCGCAGGCGCGCACGCGCCGTGAAGCGCGGCGCTGCAAAGGGAGCCATCAGCCGCCTGCCACCGCGCGAGCGTCTGGCTGAGTCTCGAGCACCAGGTAGGTGAGGGCCCCGAAGAGCAGCGTCATCAGAGTGACGTGCAGCATGATCGCGCCGAGCGTGAGACCGCTCGCCACGAGGTACCAGCCCGAGAAGGCCTGCAGCACGATCAGGGCGAGGACGGCGCCGGCGCCCCGTGCCGCCTTGGCATGCTCCGAGACCTGTCTTCGCGCGGCGAGGTAGAGCCAGGCGGCCCAGACGACGCCGACGAACGCGGCGACGCGATGCAGGTACGGAATCCAGACCGCGCCCTGCAGGCTCGGCAACACCTGCCCCAGGCAGAGCGGCCAGCTCGTGCCGCAAAGCATGCCGGTGCCGGTATGGGCGACGTAAGCGCCGAGGTAGACGAGAAGGAAGATGTAGACGGCGAAGAGATAGACCGATCGCCGCAAGCCCCTCGAAAGCGGTTCGATCACCGCTTGCCGGCCGCCGGTCGTCGCCGCGGCCGCCGCCTCGTGCAGGCGCAGGTCGAGGCCGAATGTGCCGGCGAACGCCAGGAGCGAGATGCCGAAGTGCGACGCCAGCACCTCCGGCGACGTGGGGAAGAGCACCGCCTCGGCGCCAAGGAGCGCCTGGATGTAGGTGAAGACCAGCATGAGCAGGGCGAGCGCACGGATCTCGACGCGCCGTCCCCAGCGCATCCAGGCCCAGATCGCCAGCCACAGCACGAGGATGCCGACGATCCCCGAGATGAAGCGGTGGCCATACTCGACGAAGCCGTGCAGGTCGAAGGGCGGCGTGAAGTGGCCGTCGCAGAGCGGCCAGTGCCGGCCGCAGCCCTGGGCCGAGCCGGTCTCGGTCACGAGGAAGCCGGCGAGCAGGACGACGAACATCAGGATGTTGGTGACACGGGCCAGCCATAGGAGTCCCCGGGATGGGGTCGTCGACGGGTGTTGCGTGAGCAGGACCTCCAGTAGCTAGTGGCCGAGGATGGCGCGCAGCATGTTGGTGGTGGCTCCGGGCGGGAAGACGATGTAGAGCATCAGGAAGACGCCGAGGCCCATCGCCGCGGCGACGAACCAGGACGTCGCCGTCCAGGGGGCGATGCGCCTGTGCCGGCCGAACCGGCCCAGAAGGGCGAGCCTCAGCGTGACGATGCCGAGGACTGCCGCCACGGTGGCGAGCACCGTGTGGATCTGCAGGAACACGAGATACGGAACGGCCCAGCTCTGTGGGCCGCCGAAGTTCGTGTCGCCCACGAGGAAAGATTTCAGCACGTAGCTGACAAAGAAGAGGACGGCCAAGGTGCTGCCCGTGAGCATGTAGCGCCGGTGGACGTCGCGCCGGCCCTGGCGGATCGCCCGCCAGCCGAGCGCGACCGACAGGGCCGATAGCAGCATGAAGGCTTCGTTGAGGTAAGCGAGAAACACGGGCCCGCCTCCGCTTCCAACGGATCCCGTTATCAGGTTCTCCTAGATCGCGTGCACGTTCAAGACCATGGCGGCGAAGAGCAGGGTCAGGTAGACGAGGGAGTAGCCGAATGTGGCCTTGGCCCAGCGCACCTCTGGCGCGCGCTCGCGCAAGAGGCCCAGGCACATCGCGACGAAGCCGACGCCGAGCACGGCGGCCGCGGCGAGGTAGAGGCTGCCGACGACGCCGGTGAGGTAAAGGCCCAAGGTCGCTGCGAGCAGCATCAGTGTGTACATCAGCGACTGTACCTTGGTCACGCGTTCTCCACGCGCCACAGGCATCATCGGCACGTTGGCGCGACGGTAGTCGTCCTGGCGGAAGAGCGCCAGGGACCAGAAGTGGGCCGGCGTCCAGAGGAAGATGATCAGGAACATCCAGAAGGCGGCCAGCGAGAGGTGGCCGGTCACCGCGGCCCAGCCGATCAGCGGCGGGAAGGCCCCGGCTCCGCCGCCGATGACGATGTTCTGCGGCGTGCGGCGCTTGAGCCACATCGTGTAGATGCCGACGTAGTAGATGAAACCGCCGAGCGACAGGAGCGCGGTGAGCAGGTTCAGGTCCAGAAGGAGGGCGAATGACACCACCTCGAGGGCGATGCCGATGATCAGCGAGCGCGTGGCCGGAATGCGGCCCGACGGGACCGGACGGTCGTTCGTCCGCGCCATCAGGGCGTCGATGTCGCGGTCGTACCACATGTTGACGGCGTGGGCTCCGCCGGCCGAGAGCGCGAGGCCCAGCGTGCCGAGGAGCGACGGCCAGAAGGCCGGCAGCCCGTGCGACGCGACGACCATGGCGCAATACGACGTGATGATGAGCAGCAGGATGATGCGCGGCTTGAGGAGCTGGACGTAGTCACCGAGGCTGGCTACGCCGGCCCGGCCGCGGGCGACGTCGAGTTCAAGCGGATTTGCCAAGGGGGCCATCTCCCTAACGCAGATTGGCACCTGGGGGAGGGGACGAGCGGCCGGATGCCGTCAGGCCCACTGCTGGATCAGGACCATGAGACAGGTTCCGATCAGCACCGCGAGCGAGAGACCGGCGACGAAGAAGTAGGTGTAGACGTGCCTGCTGCCGCGCAGGTGCATGAACAGGAAGGCCTGCATCAGGACCTGCACGACGGCCAGCGCGATGAGGATGGGAAGAACGACGGCGCGCTGCAGGCCGATCTCGACGAGGAAGACGGCCGCGAGCGTCAGCACGAGGCTGAGGACTCCGATCGTGATGTAGAGCGCCTTCTGCGAGCGCTCCGCCGTCTGCGGCATCAGCGGTGTCTCCTGGCTCATCGCTTCAGCTCACCTTTCCTGCGAGGTAGACGAGGGTGAAGATCACGACCCAGACGACGTCCACGAAGTGCCAGTAGAGGCTCATGATGAAGACCTTCGTGGTGCGCTCCTCGTTGATCCCATGCTTGAGGGACTGGAAGAGGAGCAGCAGGATCCAGAACACGCCGAACGCCACATGCATGCCGTGGAAGCCGGTGAGCGTGAAGAACGCGGAACCGAAGGCGCTCGTCTGCAGCGTGAGTCCGTGGTGGTAGAACGTGTAGAACTCGTAGCCCTGGAACTCGAGGAAGATGAGGCCGAGCAGCGCCGTCAGCCAGAGCCAGATCTGCATGCCGCGCACGTCGCGCCGCTGCATCGCGGCGACCCCGAGCACCACCGTGAGGCTGCTCGAGAGCAGCACGAGCGTGGCGACCGTGGTGAGCGGCAGGTCGAAGATCTGCGCCCCGCTGGGGCCATGGGCGACGCCGGTGTGCAGGCCCAGGTAGGCGCCGATCAGCGAGGCGAAGAACGCGCACTCGCCCGCGAGGAAGATCCAGAGTCCGAGGATGCGATGGTCCTTGGGCAGCCCGAGTTCCTGCGAGGTCTCGTGCTCCAAGGCGATGCGCGTGGTCTCGCTCTGCGCGCTCACTCGGCCGCACCTCCCGTCGGGACGTCGGGATGCACGTGGTAGCCGTGATCCTCATGCACGAGCTGCAGGCCGATCTGCCAGAAGGCCGCGAGCAGGGCGACGAGCGCCAGCCAGTCGACGTGCAGGAGAGCCGCGTAGCCCGCGATGACGATGGTCAGGGCGAGGAAGAACGGCGAGAGGCTGGGCGACGGCATGTGGATCGGTCCCACAGGCTCGGCCTTCGGCAGCTCGCCATTCCCTTCGCGCTTCGCCACCCAGTAGGCGTCGCGATTCTCGACGAGAGGGATCTGCGCGAAGTTGTACTCCGGTGTCGGCGAGGGGATCGACCACTCGAGGGAGCGGCCGTCCCACGGGTCCTGCACGAGGTCCGGCTTCTTCATGAAGGTGCTGATCAGGTTGTAGAGCAGCACCAGCATGCCGGCGAGCAGGATGAACGCGCCCACCGTGGCGATCTGGTTCGGCGTCGTCCAGCCGTAACCGGGCGCGTAGGTGGAGATGCGGCGCGGCATGCCTTCGAGCCCGAGGATGTGCATCGGGAAGAAGGTCACGTTGAAGCCGATGAACACGAGCCAGAAGTTGAGACGGCCGAGCTTCTCGTTCAGCAGGCGTCCCCAGATCTTCGGGAACCAGTAGTAGAGGCCCGCGAGGGCGCCCATCAGGGTGCCGCCGAACAGCACGTAGTGGAAGTGCGCCACGACGAAGTAGCTGTCGTTGTACTGCAGGTCCGCGGGGGCCATGGCGAGCATGACGCCGCTGATGCCGCCGATCACGAAGAGCGGGATGAACGACAGCGCGTAGAGGTTCGCCGTGGTGAAGCGGATCTGGCCGCCCCAGAGCGTCGCGAGCCAGTTGAAGATCTTGATGCCGGTCGGCACCGCGATGAGCATCGACGTGATCGCGAAGATCGAGTTGACGATCGGGCCGAGGCCGTCGGCGAACATGTGGTGCGTCCAGACCATGAAGGAGAGGAACGCGATCACCGAGAGCGCCATCGCCATCGACTCGTACCCGAACAGCGGCTTCTTCGCGAAGACCGGCACGATCTCGGAGATGATGCCGAAGGCCGGCAGCATGACGATGTACACC
>JAJZIE010000166.1 GCA_021810725.1 Bacillota bacterium
GACCATCTCGGCATAATCCGGTCCTCGGCATAATGGACTTTATGCCGATATCCACATAAAGTCCATCTCACCCGCAACATCCTCGACGCCTGCCCCAAGGCCCTGCACGACAGCCTGCACAGCCAGCTGCGCGCCCTGTTCACCGCACCGGACCAGCAGGTGGCGCGCAATCTCCTCGACGGTATTCTCGCCGCCTACAGCGACAAAGCACCGCAGGCCATGCAGCGCCTGGAGAACGGCTTCGACGACGCGATCGCCATCCTTGCCTACCCAGAGCCCTACCGCAAGCGCCTGCGCACTACCAACATCGTCGAGCGACTCAACGAGGAGATTCGCCGGCGCGAGCGGGTCATCCGCATCTTCCCGAACGGCGCGTCCGTCCAGAGGCTCCTCGGAGCCCTGCTCATGGAGCAGGATGAGATCTGGTCCACTGGACGCAAGTACTTCGACATGACGGCCTACTGGGAATGGCGAAAGCCCCAGGCCCAGGCCGCCGATTGAAAGCCCCGATGCCAGAGGCAATTTACATCACATTCCGGACTTGACCCGGCATCTGCCGGTGCATGGCTTCCACGCGGATGCGGTTGCCAGGGAGGTTGGCCTTCCGCTAACGGTCGTTGAGGCGCAGCTCCGTGACATGACGGCCACCGGCGAGGTGGTCGTCCGCCTTTGGGATGTCAGCTGCGGTCGGTGTGGTCATTCGCACGACTTCGCGATGCCGGAGGCGGTTGAGGGTGAAGTGTGTCTGCGTTGTGGTGAAGAGCTAGACTCTGCGCAGGCCGTGCCGCTTTACGGGTTGCGCTAATTGAGCGGGAGGTAAGGCATTGAAGTGCGCGATCTATGCGCGCGTCTCAACTGCGGACAAGGACCAGAATCCCGAGACCCAGCTCCTCCCCTTGAGGGAGTTCTGCGAGGCGCAGGGGTTCGAGGTGGTGGGTGAGTTCGTCGACCAGGCGCCGGCGACGGATCTCCTGCGGCGCACGGCCTGGCGCAATCTCCTTGACCAGGCCAGCAAGCGGAAGATGGACCTCCTGCTGGTCTGGAGGATCGACCGCTTTCCCGATATATCGTCTCCTTAGGGCTTGCCCTTGGGGAGGCGACCGACGATCAATACGGAAGAGATGGCCCCTGGACTTGAGACATTCTGTCAGGAACGGCGGTACACATCAGCTACAACGAGGAGCGTGCTGTTCGAGGCGGCACAGTGTGAGAAGTTTCTGCAGACGTATGGGACGAACTTGCTGCAGGCCACGGCTGCCGACATTGTCCGGTACGAAGAATATCGGGCAGCTGCCGAGGGATGCCGAACGCGGGACACGATCCGGTGGCGACTGCGCGTAGGGTTTACATTCCTCGAAGCCCACGGGCTGCGGAGCGGCCACCCTGTTCCTCTCTGGAACGGTGGTCGAGCGACGTCGCTTGGCGACATGGGTCCGGCCTTCGAGTCGTACGCGGCGAAGCGGCAAGGCTGTACTGCCTGGCGCGCGCATCTGATGACCGTGGAAGCGGCGCGGCTGGGGTCGTTCCTGCAGAGAGACGGGCGGCGCCTGGATCGGGCCACTGCTGAGGACGTAGCCCGATACCTCGACGAGCGCTGCGCCGGACGGAGGGAGTGGGCCCGGGCCACCGTGACCGGCAAGCTGCGGCCATGGTTCGAGTACCTGCGGGTCCACGGTCTGCGAGCTGACAACCCCTGCGGTGCACCCTATCGGCCGCGCAGGCGACCGCTCGGTGATCTGGCTATGAAAGTGGAAGCATACCTCGTCGAGGCACTCGGCCTCTCGGCCGGCACAGCACGGCACGTGGCCCTGGAGGCAGAGCGCCTCGGCACCTTTCTGCGCTCTCGCGGACGGGACGTGGTACAGGCCACGTTGACCGACATCGAGCAGTACGAAGGGGAGCGGTTCCGCGCGTTGAAGGTGGGCACGCGCTCGGCGGTAGTCGGCAACCTGCGAGCCCTGTTCCGCTACCTGCAGACTACTGGACAAAGGAAGGACAATCCGGGCGAGTGGCTGGATCACCCGCGGGTGGACCGCCTGGCCCAGGTCCCGCCTGTATTGGAGCCCTTGCGGGTGGAGCGGTTCCTGACGAAGCTGGCGCGGCGGCACGACGGATTCGCCCGGCGCGATCTCGCCTTGGCGACACTGCTGTACGGGGCGGGTCTGCGCAGCTGCGAGGCCGTGGGGTTGACGGTGTCCGACGCGGACCCCGTCTCGGCAACCCTGCTGGTACGGCACGGCAAGGGACACCGCCAGCGCATCGTGCCGCTGCTGGCGGAGGTGTCGGCCGCCCTGGCGGCCTATCAGGCCGAGCGTGGAACCACGCCGCCGGATGCCCCGCTCTTCCTCAACAAGCGGGGGCGGGCCATGACGACGGCCGACGTGCGCAACATCCTGCACAATTGGGGCGAACGGCTCGGGTTCGAGGTGCGGGCGCACCAGATGCGCCACTCCTGCGCGAGCCATCTGCTGCAAAGAGGAGTGTCAATTGAGGCGATTCGCGGGCTCCTCGGACATGCCGGGCTGCGAACCACGATGCTCTATGCGCGGCTGAGGTCGGCGGACCTGGTCATTGCGATGCGGCGCCACCCGGTGAACCACTGGACGGGAGGGTCGGGGATGGCGGAGCGGCAGAGGCCGGTACATCCAGCGGCAGGAACGAGACGACGGGTGATGCGCCCGAAGCTGCCGCCGAGTTCGGGGCGGTGGGGCGAGCAGGTCGCCGCCTTCCTCGCGTCGCCGTTCACGACGGCACGCTATTCCGAACGGACGCGACAGAACGGGTTCGCCGTCCAGCTTCGGGATCTCGGACACTTCCTCGCTGAGCGCGGTGTGGAGAGCGCTGAAGCGGTGCGGAGCCGGGACCTCGTGGCTTGGCTGCAGCACGGGCGGAACCGGGGCCTCACGCAGGTTACCCTGGGGCACCAGCTGGCCGCCGCGCGGGCGTTCTTCCGCTACGTGCGCATGGTTGGCTGGATTCACGAGGACCCAGCCATGCCAATCCGGCTAGCGAAGGGACACTCACCCGAGACCAGGACGCTGACCGAGGAGGAGGTCTTGCGCCTGCTCTCGGTACCGGACCGGGAAACGGCGTGGGGCTCCACCAACCTCGTGCTGCTCCTGCTGCTTTACGCCACAGGGATACGAGCCTGCGAAGCCAGTGCCGCCGACGTGGGCGACCTCGACCTGCGGGAGGGTTGGCTAACCGTGCACGGCAAGGGGGCTCGGCTGCGGCGGGTGCCGGTGCCGAAGGCCGTGCTGCCGGAGCTGCGCCGGCATGTGGCGGGCCGCGACCCGAACGAGCCGTTCTTACTGGATACCCGTGGCCGGCGGATGTCGCCGCACCAGATCTCCGACAACGTCGCGCACAGGATGGCCGAGGCGGGGCTGGGTCCGGGGGCGACAGCCCACGTCCTGCGGCACACCTGCGCGGAGCACCTGCTGGCGCACGGAGCGCGTCTCGAGGCGGTCTCGACGCTGCTCGGCCACCGTACGCTGCGCGAGACGAGCGTCTACGCCCATGTGGGAATGGAGGAGCTGCGTTCGGTCGTGCTGCGGCTACCTCTCAAGAGGGGCGAGGGAAGGGGGCGGGGATCGGATGCTGGAGGAGACGACCGTTGAAAACTTCTGCGAATACAGCCGTGTCATCCGTGGGTGCCGCGAGGCCACGGTGGAGGCGTACCGCCGCGACTTGACGGTTTTCCGCCGCTTCCTCGCGGATCACCCGGCGGGAGCGCTCGATGTGCCGTGCATTCTCGGCTTCATCCGTCATCTGCGCACCGAGCGGGCGAACGGACAGCGCGCGATTCAGCGCAAGCTGGCCACTCTCGGGGCTCTCGTGGACTACCTGCTGGTCGACGGACAGATAGACAGCGCAGCCGATCCGCGCGGCAAGCTGCCGCATCTGCCAAGCCCACCCACGACCCTGCCGAGGCTACTCACCGAGGCCGAGACGGAGAAGCTCCTGGCAGCGCCGGACGGGAACTCTGTGCTCGGCCGCCGGGACCGCGCCATCCTGGTGCTCCTGTATACGGCCGGTCTGCGGGCAGGCGAGGTATGCCGCCTGACCGTCGCTTCAATCGACTGGGAGGGGGAAATCCTGCGCGTCGAGGGCAAGGGCGGGTCGGAGCGCAGCGTGCCCCTGCACCCTCTGGCCGCGGAAACCCTACGCGCCTATCTGGCGGTACGCCCGATCGAGCCGCTGGCGTGCGAAGCGCTTTTCGTGAGCAAGAAGCGCGGCCCCCTCACGGTCCGCGCCGTGGAGTTCCTGGTGGCGCGGCACGCTGAGACGGCGGGTCTCGACCAGCACGTCCATCCCCACATGCTGCGCCACTCGTGCGCCACCCACCTGCTTCGTCGCGGCGCCCCACTGGAGGCGATTCGCAAGCTCCTGGGTCACCAGAGCCTTGCGAGCACCCAGGTTTACCTGCACCTGGCCCCGGAGGATGTGCGGGCAGCGTTGGAACGCCACCCGATCCGACGCACCTGGCCGCGCGTCTGGGCGACCGTCGTCAGTCGCACCTGCACCTATCAGGGCGCGCGCCGTGCCCGCGCGGGGTGAGTCTGCTGTTCAGCTGGCCTTAGGCATTCCAGGAGACCAACGAGACGTCACTCCCAACTTCAGGCGCTCTCTCCAGCAGATCTGGACCCTGCGTCCTACGGGCGGCTCCAAGGCCGGACGGGCTGGCTACTGAGGGATGGAGGAGCTATCCGTAAGTTGCAAGGGGATTGTCTCGCGTGACGCGGTCATCGGGACCGCCCAAGTGGCGACAACCTTTCCTCTTCGGATGACGTCGATTTCGTATATGCCGATGGACCGCAGGGGCACTTGAGCGACGCCGCCAGTGTCCGTGCGCACCGTGACGCTGCTACCGTTCGCTGGGACGACCCGGATTTCGACGTGCGGGAGCGGGTTGCCAACTGCATCTTGCAGTCGGATGACCAGAGTTCCAGGGGCCGCTTTCGCGGCCTGCGAGAGATCGAGGGTGACCGATCTCGGAGTAGCGCCGACCTTCACCGTTACAGGTTTCGTGACAACAGATCCGGGCAACGACGCTGTGACCTCATACGTTCCCTCTGCCAGCCCTGACAGGGAGAAAGTTCCCTTCGGAGTTCCCGAGACGGCCCCGGCCCAGGTGCCGACCTCTTGCCACCGTCCGGGCTGCCATGCCCATACTGTGGCGCCTCGCACGGGACGTCCGTTGGTGTCCACGACAGTGCCGTCGAGACGCCCCTTCAACTGCGGCGCAGATGGCTTGCGGGATGGGATGAGGTCACTCGGGACACGCACGAGGCTCTGCGCGAGGCGGATCGCTGGCGCATGGTATCCCCAGATCTCGTAGCTGGTCGCGCCCTCGGTCCAGTACAGGGTGATCGCCGCGTTATCGGGCGCGAGATCTTGAAAGAGATAACCCTTGGTGCCCGGTCCGACGGGGTTTCTGGTGGGGCCGAGCGACGTGATGATCCTGTCTACGAGCGGCAGTACCACGTTCGGTGAATTTGCGGACGGCCCCAGGGCGACGACCTCGTACTGCCACCCTCCCTCGCTCCAGGTGATGCCCTGATTCGGATAGAACTGCCCCTGCAGGCCGTGGGGCAGGGAGATGGGGCGCGGCGTGCCGGTGAGACGGGTCCACGGCTGGCGCACGTTCTTCTCGATCTGGGCGGTGGGCCCAGCGATCACAGAGCCCAGCGTACC
>JAJZIE010000167.1 GCA_021810725.1 Bacillota bacterium
GCCGGGCCCTTGCGCGTACGCGCGTTGGTCTGGGTGCGCTGGCCGCGCACCGGCAGGCCCCTGCGGTGCCGAAGGCCCCGGTAGGAGCCGATCTCGATCAAGCGCTTGATGTTGAGCTGCGTCTCGCGCTGCAGCTCGCCCTCGACGCGATACTGCTTCTCGATCACGTCGCGCAGACGGGCGACCTCGTCCTCCGAGAGGTCCCGCACACGCGTGTCGGGGTTGACGCCGGTCTCCTTCAGGATGCGGCGGCCCAGGCTCCAGCCGATGCCGTAGATATACGGCAGGGCGGCTTCGACGCGCTTGTCGCGCGGCAGGTCTACGCCAGCGATTCTCGCCACGAGTGCTCCCTCCTACCCTTGCCTCTGCTTGTGCTTCGGGTTCTCGCAGATCACCATCACGACGCCGTGCCGTCTAATGATCTTACACTTCTCGCACATGACTTTCACGGAAGGTCGCACCTTCAACGGGATCCCTCCTACTTGAGCCGGTAGGTGATCCGGCCACGGGTTAGATCATAGGGCGACAACTCGATGGTCACGCGGTCCCCTGGCAGGATGCGTATGAAGTGCATGCGCAGCTTGCCGGAAACGTGCGCCAAAACTTTGTGTCCGTTCTCGAGCTCCACCCGGAACATCGCGTTCGGCAGGGGCTCGATCACCTTGCCCTCCACTTCGATGGCATCATCCCTCGGCATCCGCATCGCCTCCTTCCTGCAGGTCTTGGAGCCATCTGCGCACCTCGTCGTCGCCAGGTATCGGTCCTTGCCGCAGCCGCTCGCGTTCCGGCTCCTTGAGCCGGCCGACCGGAGCGACATGCCGCAGGTTCTTCGCCTTCGGTCTCGCGACGGGCCTCAGGTCGCCGTCGGTCACGAGCACCCGGTCGAGGCTCGCCCCGACCACCAGGAGGAGCCGCCCCCGGTCCCGGCCCCTGAGACTCCGCACCACATCACCGATTTCCATGGTCCTCTTGCCTCATGGTGCGGTGAGGATCTCTGGGGGGTCGCCGATGGCCACCGTGTGCTCGAAGTGGGCCGACGGCAGGCCGTCCGTCGTTTCGACCGTCCAGCCGTCGTCGTGCACCATCACGTCGGCGCCGCCCTGGTTGATCATCGGCTCGATCGCCAGGACCATTCCTCGCCGCAGGAGGACGCCGCGTCCCGCGGGGCCGTGGTTCGGCACCTGCGGATCCTCGTGCATCTCCCGCCCGATGCCGTGGCCGACGTAGTCCACGACGACGGAGAAGCCCGCGCTCTCGGCGACTTCCTGCACAGCGTGCGAGATGTCGCCGAGGTGCCTGCCAGGTCTCGCCTGCTCGATGCCGGCGAAGAGGGACCGCTGCGTGACCTCGAGAAGTTCCCGGGTCCGCTCGGAGATCTTGCCGACCGCTACGGTGATGGCCGTGTCGCCGTGGTAGCCGTCCAGCAAGGCGCCGAGGTCGAGTGAGATGATGTCGCCCTCGCGCAGCACCCGCTTGCCGGGGATTCCGTGCACGACGACGCCGTTCACGGAGGCGCAGATGCTGGCGGGATAGCCCTGGTAGCCGAGGAAGGAGGGGATGCCGCCGCGCTCCTCGATGAAGCGGCGTGCGGCGTGATCGAGTTCGCGCGTCGTGATGCCCGGCCTGACGAGCCCCGCGACGTAGTCGCGGGCCTGCGCGGTCAAGGCACCGGCCTTGCGCATCTTCTCGATCTCCTGCTCCGACTTGAGAATGATCAATCGCGCAGCGCCGCCCGAAGGCGCGCTGTCACCTCCTCGACTTTGCCGACGCCTTCCACGGCGCGCAGGACGCCCTTGCCCTGGTAGTAGGTCTTGAGCGGCTCGGTGCTGCGCCGGTAGACCTCGAGCCGCGAGAGCACCGTCTCCGGCCGGTCATCGGTACGCGTCACGAGTTCGGCGCCGCACGTCCCGCAGTGGCCGTCCGCGGGCGGCGGATCGTTTTCGACGTGGTAGCTGCGTCCGCAGCTCGGGCAGGTCCGCCGCCCCGAGAGGCGACGCACGATGGCGTCCTCCGGCACTTCCAGCAGGAGAACCGCGTCAAGCGGCATGCCGAGCTGCTGGAGCAGGCGGTCGAGAGCCTCGGCCTGCGGCACCGTGCGCGGGAACCCGTCCAGCAGGAACCCCGCCTTGGCGTCGTCCTGGCGCAGTCGCTCCTCGATGATGCCGATCATCACGTCGTCCGGCACGAGTTCGCCCTTGTCCATGTAGGACTGGGCGGTCCGTCCGAGCGGCGTGCCTTCCTCGCGCGCGCGGCGGAGGATGTCGCCGGTGGCGATCTGCGGCACCTGGGCGCCCTGGGCGAGCACCTGCGCCTGCGTACCCTTGCCCGCGCCGGGCGGGCCCATCAGAACAGCGCGCATCCGCTTTCTCCCCCCCTACGACTTGAGGAAGCCCTGGTAATTGCGCATCACGAGCTGCGCCTGAATCTGCTTCATGGTGTCGAGCGCG
Organism: Bacillota bacterium; assembly: GCA_021810725.1. Lineage (GTDB taxonomy): Bacteria > Bacillota > Sulfobacillia > JAJZYS01 > JAJYTV01 > JAJZQO01. The sequence goes on from JAJZIE010000167.1 coordinate 2,448, forward strand.
ACGCCGACGACGATCAGCAGCGCCGTGCCGCCGAAATACACGTTGAGGCTCGTCACCTTGACGACCAGGAACGGCAGGATGGCCACGAGTCCAAGGAAGATGGCGCCGAGCACCGTGATGCGGGTGGAGACGCGCTCGAGGTACTGGGCGGTTGGGTGACCCGGACGGATGCCGGGGATGAAACCACCGAGCTTGCGGATGTTGTCGGCCACGTCGTGAGGCTTGAAGACGACGCCGGTATAGAAGAACGTGAAGGCCACGACGAGCAGGAATTCGACGATGACCATCGGCCAGTTGTTCATCGAGAGGACCTGCGCGACCGTCGAGAGCTTCGGGAAGAACGAGGCCAACGTCTGGGGTAGGAACAGGAGCGACACCGCGAAGATCAAGGGGATCACGCCTGCGGCGTTGACCTTGATGGGGATGTGCGATGTTGCCCCCTGGTACATGCGCCGACCGACAAGACGCTTGGCGTACTGCACCGGGATCCTGCGCTCCGCCTCCTGCATCATCACGATCACCGCGATGACGAGCACTGCGAGCACCAGGAGGACCAGCATCTCCACAGGCGAGATCGTGCCGGCCTGCAGGTACTGGATGGCGGCCGAGATGCCCGAGGGCATGCGCGACACGATGCCGATGAAGATGATCAGCGAGGCGCCGTTGCCGATGCCGAACTCCGTGATCATCTCGCCGATCCACATCAGGAACACAGACCCGGTCGCGAGGATCAGCGTGATCAGCAGGATCGAGCCTATGCCCGGCGAGTTGACGACACCCGCCAGCCGGTTGAGCGTGACCGTCGTGCCGAACGCCTGGACGACCGCCAGGATCACCGTGAGGTAGCGGGTCCACTCGTTGATCTTCTTCTGGCCGTCCGCGCCCTCTTTCTGCAGTTCCTCGACCCGCGGGATGACCACGGTCAGGAGCTGCATGATGATGGACGCGTTGATGTACGGCACGATGCTCATGGCGAAGATGGAGAACGTGAAGAACGCGCCGCCCGAGAAGAGGTTCAGCAGGCCGAACAGCGTGACCTGGTTCGACTTGACGAAGGTGTCCAGGGCGGCCGCGTCCACACCCGGAACGGGAATGTACACACCGAGCCGGAACACTGCGAACATCAGCAGCGTGAACAGCAGCCTGCGACGCAGATCGCCCGCCCGCGCGATGTTCTCCATGTTCTGGAACATCAGAGCACCTCGGCCTTGCCGCCCAGAGCTTCGATCTTCTCCTTGGCCGCTTGGCTGAACGCGTGCGCCTGCACGGTGATGGCCTGCGTCAGTTCGCCGCGCCCGAGCACCTTCACGCGGCCGTCGATCCGCCGCAGGATGCCCTCGCGCAGCAGGTATTCGGGGTTGACGACCGTGCCGGCGGGCACGTCCTCCAGCCGCTCCAGGTTCAGAAGCGTGAAGACCGCGTGCTCCGGGTTGCGGAAGCCACGCTTCGGCAGGCGGCGCTGCAGCGGCAGCTGGCCACCCTCGAAGCCCGGGCGGACGCCGCCGCCCGCGCGTGCGTTCTGGCCCTTGTGGCCCTTGCCGGAGGTCTTGCCGAGACCCGAGCCGATGCCTCGGCCGAGCCGCTTCGGCGCGGTGCGCGCCCCGGGATTCGGCCTGAGATCATCGAGCCGCATCGCCGGATCCCTCCTCGACTTCCTCGACGGTTACCAGGTGCCTGATCTTGTGCAGCATCCCGCGCACGGCCGGGGTGTCCTGCTGCATCACGCTGTGGTGCAGCTTGCGCAGCCCCAGGGCCTCGGCGGTCGCGCGCTGGTCGCCGGCGTAGCCGATCGGCGAGCGCGTGAGCGTGATCTTGAGCATCATTTCCTCCTGCTACAGCGCCTGCGCCGGCTCTTCGGGCTCGTCCTGGGCCGGAGCCTCGGACGCGGACTCGGACTCTGGCGCCGCCGCCGGCGCCCCCGCGATCTTGCCGCGCAGACGCATCACGTCTTCGGCCGAGCGCAGCTGGCGCAGACCTTCCATGGTGGCGTAGACGACATTGTTCGCGTTCGAGGTGCCGAGGGACTTCGTGGTGATGTCGCGGATGCCCGCGAGCTCCATGATCGCGCGCACCGCGCCGCCGGCGATCACGCCGGTACCAGCGCGGGCGGGCTTCAGGAGCACCGACCCGGCGCCGAACTGACCCAGCACCTCGTGCGGGATCGTGGTGCCGACGCGCGGCACCTTGACGAGATGCTTCTTGGCGGTCTCGATACCCTTCTTGATGGCGTCGGGGATCTCTTGCGCCTTGCCGAGACCTGCGCCAACGCGTCCATTCTGGTCGCCGACAATGACGACGACGGAGAAGCTGAAGCGGCGGCCGCCCTTGACGACCTTGGCCACGCGGTTGATCGAAACGACCTTCTCCTGAAACTCCTGGTCCCTATCCTGCCGGCGCTCTCTTCCTCTGGGCATACGACGCCTCCCTAGAACCGGAGTCCGGCTTCGCGCGCGCCCTCGGCGAGCGCCGCGACCCGGCCATGGTAGAGATAGCCGCCGCGGTCGAAGACGCAGGCGTCGATGCCCTGCGCCTTGGCCCGTTCGGCAAGCAGCCGGCCGACGCGACGCGCCATGTCGACCTTGCCGTCGGCTTCCTGGGCACGCAGCGAGGCGTCGAGGGACGAGACCTGCACCAGGGTGCGGCCTTCGCCGTCGATCACGAGCTGCGCGTAGATGTGCTGCAGCGAGCGGTAGACCGCGAGGCGCGGCCGCTCCACCGTTCCGAAGATCCGCTTGCGCACCCGGCGATGACGCCGGTCGCGCGCGCTGAGTTCCTTAGCCATGGGGCCCTCCTACTTCTTGCCGGTCTTGCCGACCTTGCGCCGAACATGCTCGCCCTGGTAGCGGATACCCTTGCCCTGGTAGGGCTCGGGCGGCCGCACGCGGTGGATCCGCGCGGCGATCTCGCCGACCTGCTCGCGGTCCGCACCCTGGACGACGACGGCGTTCGCGGCCGGGACCTGGAACTCGATGCCCTGGGGCGGCACGATCTCCACCGGGTGGGAGTAGCCGACGGTGAGCACGAGCTTCTCGCCCTGGCGCGCCGCGCGGTATCCGACGCCGACGAGCTCGAGACGCTTCTCGAAGCCCTTCGTGACGCCTTCCACCATGTTGGCGACCAGGGTGCGGGTCAGCCCGTGCAGAGCGCGATGCCGGGGAGCGTCGGAGGGTCGGGTGACGACGAGCGTCTGGCCCTCGAGGCGAACGGTGATCTCGTCGCTGAGTTCGCGCGAGAGCTCGCCC
>JAJZIE010000168.1 GCA_021810725.1 Bacillota bacterium
GCATCGAGGGCGGTACGAGGCCGAATGTCGTGGCCGGCGAGGCAAGGTGCCTCATCGATGTCCGCGTGCCACGCCTTCGGGACATGGCCGCGGTGGAGGATCTCTTGCGGCAGACCGCCCTCACGCCGAACGACAAGCGGATCGAGCTGCGCCTCGAAGGCGGCTTTCAGGGACCGCCTATGGAGAAGACGGCGGCGACTGAGGCCCTGCTCGTCCAGGCGCGTGCCGTGGCCGAGGCGATCGGTCTGCCGCTCGAGGATGTCGCCACCGGTGGCGGCTCGGATGGCAACCGCGTCGCGGCGTCCGGCGTTCCGGTGCTGGACGGTCTCGGGCCGGTCGGCGGCAGGGCCCACAGCGTCGACGAGTTCATCGATCTCGATTCGGTCGCGCCGCGCACGGCTCTTCTGGCCGGCCTTCTGTGCCGCATCCTGGGCGATGGGAGAAGCTAGAGGACGCCGGTGACCCACCCGCATATGCCATGTGGGCAGGAGGCGGCAACCGGCACGCGAAAATTGTCGTAAGGGGCATGGCCGACCTTGCGCGTGCCCACCTTTTATGCAGCAGCGAAGGATCCGATCGGAGGAGTGCGGAGATGCATCCGGACACCGCAGCGGTCCACGCGGGCGAAACGCTTGCGCTGGCGCCGTCCTCGCTCGTGCCGCCGATCTACCAGACGTCGGTCTTCACGTTCGGCGATCTCTACACCGCGGCGGACGTCACCGGCGGCAAGGCGGCGGGCTATTCCTACACGCGGATCGGGCAGCCGAACGCGGACATGTTCGCCGAGGCGGTCGCCGCGCTCGAAGGGGCTCCCGCGGCCTGCGTCGCGGCATCCGGGATGGCCGCCATCCTGGCCGCGCTTGTCGCCGCGCGCGACGGGCGGGCGGTGGCCGCGGCGGACGAGATCTATGGCGGCTCGGTGGCCCTGCTCGAGGGCTTTCTCGAGCCGCTCGGCGTACGCTGCCTGCGCTTCGACGCCCACGACCCCCGATCGCTGCCGCGGGAGGCGGGCGTGGTGCTGGTGGAGAGCGCGTCGAACCCGCTTGGCCGCCTCTCGGACCTTGGGGCGCTCGCCGACGCCGCGCACAAGAACGGCCAACGCCTGGTCGTCGACAACACGTTCGCGACACCGTACCTCTGCCGTCCCCACGAGCACGGCGCCGATCTCGTGGTGCACTCGGTGACGAAGTTCCTCGCGGGCCACGGCGATGTCACGCTGGGCGTCGTCACGGGCGACGAGGAGCTCGTGGGCCGCTGCCAGTCCGCCCTCGTGACCTTCGGCGCGACGCCGGATCCTTTCGCCTGCTGGCTCGCTTTGCGCGGGTTGAGAACCTTCGGCGTGCGCATGGAGCGCGCGGTGGGGAACGCGAAGGGCGTCGCCCGCTTCCTCGCGCAGCAGAGGGCCGTGCAGCGGGTCCATCACCCAAGCGTCCCCGGGCACCCCGACGCCGATCTCAGCCGGCGCTACCTCTCTGGGGAGGGGCCGGCGATCCTCGCCTTCGACCTCGACGGCGAGGCCGCGGCGGCCCGCTTCATCGAGCGGCTCCGCCTCATCCGCTACGCGCCGTCGCTTGGCGACGTCTCGACCATCGTGCTGCACCCGGCCACCACCTCGCACAGACAGCTCGGCTCCGCCGAGAAGGAGCGCCTCGGCATCCTTCCCGGCACCATCCGGCTGTCGCTCGGCATCGAGCGGCTCGAAGACCTCGTCGCGGAGCTTGGCCATGCCCTCGACTGAAGGCGGCACGCCGCTCGCCCTGCGCGACGCGGTCTCGTTCCTCGAGGGCATCGAGGGCCGCCGGGCGCTCGTCGAGCTTGGCTACGGCACCTGGGCCCTGGCGCGCTTCCCGCTGCATGTCGAGGACGTCGACCTCGACGACGAGTTCCTCACCGTGATCGGCGACGTCTCGGACCTCGGCGACGCCGTCGTCTACTCGGAGGTGAACCTGCCGCTCGCGCAGGCGGGCGGCTACGAGATCTCGATCGCCGCTGGCGAGATGCGCCTCGTCAGCGAGGAGGGCATGCGGCTCTCCGTCACCGTGCTCGATGAGTGACCGCCGCCTGGGAGCACGCAAACCGGCGATGTTGAAAGGAGTCCGGCCATGGTATCCGGCGTGCTCGGCAATCTAGCGCAGCGTTCGAGGCCATATTCACCGCACATCCTCGTTCTGGCGCTCGTGACCGGCGTGATCGGCGGTCTTGGTGCCATCGTGTTCCGTTGGCTGATCTCCGTGGTCGAGGCGTTCGTCGTCTGGGTCGTGCCGTCGCATACCGTCTCACCGTCGCACCTCTTAATCGCCCTGGCACCCGCCGCCGGTCTCGTCGCCGTGAACCTGATCAGCCACTACCTGGCGCGCGAGGTCAAGGGACACGGCGTGCCGCAGATCCTCGAGGCGCTCGCCCTGCGCGGCGGACGCATCCGGCCGCGGGTGAGCTTCTTCGGCATCCTGGCTCCGGCCATCACGATCGGCAGCGGTGGCTCGGTGGGACGCGAGGGGCCGATCGCCCTGATCGGTGCCGCCTTCGGCTCCCTGCTCGGACAGGCCCTGCGCCTCTCGGAACGGGACATCTCCCTTCTGCTCGCCTGCGGCGCCGCCGCCGGCATCGGCGCCACCTTCAACGCGCCGATCGCCGGCGGCTTCTTCGGCCTCGAGGTCATTCTCGGCACCTACGCCATGGGCGCCCTGGTGCCCGTCTTCCTCTCGTCCGTCATGGGCGTATCGGTCTTCAACGCCTTCATGGGCAGCCGCGCGGTCCTGGTGACCCCGCCCTACCATGTCGTGAACCATTTCGCCGTGCTCTACATGATCGCGCTCGGCGTCCTCATGGCGTTCATCGCCTGGATCTACACCTCGGGCCTCACCTTCAGCGAGGACCTTTTCGAGCGGATGCCGCTCCAGTTCTGGCAGAAGGGCCTGATCGGCGGCCTTTTCGTCGGCCTCCTCGGTCTGCTCCTGCCGCAGGTGCTCGGCGTCGGCTACCCGACGATGCATGAAGCCCTGCTCGGGAATCTCGGGCTCGGCCTGCTCTTCGTGCTGTTCGCGGCAAAGCTCGTGGCGACGCTCGTGACGATCGGAGCCGGCGGCTCCGGCGGCGTGTTCGCTCCTTCGCTCTTCATCGGCGGCATGGCTGGGGGCGCCTTCGGCGCCATGCTGCATGCCATCTCTCCGGCTCTGGCGCCCTTCCCCGCGATCTATGCCGTCGCCGGCATGGCCGCGATGTTCGCCGCCGCCGCCCAGGCGCCGTTCGTCGCGATCACCATTCTCCTCGAGATCACGGGCGACTACCGCCTGACGGCGCCAGTGATGGCGGCCGCGGCGATCAGTTACGGCCTCTACCGCTTCTTCACGCCCTACTCGATGTACACGGTGAAGCTGAGCCGGCGGGGCATTGTCATCCTGCGCGGCCAGGACGTCCGCCCGACCGACCAGGTGACTGTGCGCACGCAGGTCGACCGCATGACGCGCGAGCGCATCCCGGGCGAGACGCCGAGCGGCGAGGTCTACGAGACCCTGACCTCCGCCGATCGCCCCTACGCCCTCGTCACCGACGAGGCGGGGGAGGTCGTGGGACTCCTGACCCTGATCGAACTCGTGCACGCCTTGAACCAGCCGGGCTCCGCCGAGAAGCCGGTGCGGGAGATTCTCGCGCCGATGCCGCGCCCGATCGAGGCGGACGCGAGCCTCGACGACGCCTTGCGCCAGCTGGGCCAGTATGACGTCGACGCCCTGCCTGTCACCGACCGGGGGCAGGTGATCGGCGTGATCAGCCGCAGCGCGGTGCTGCACGGCTACCGCCACGCCACGCTGCGCACCCTCACGATCAGCCGTCAGATCCAGGAGCTCACCGAGGACGCCGCCGACCCCGGCCAGTTCTTCGACGTCTACCTGCGCCCGGCGTCCCCGGTGGTGGGCAAGAAGATCGTCGACCTCGGCCTGCCGCAGAGCGCCCTCGTCGTGGCCATCCGCAGGCAGGGCAAGGCCGTCATCCCGCATGGCGGCACCGAGCTCGAAGTGGGCGACCGCGTCGTCGTGTTCGCCTCCGCGAGCGGCGAGGTGCCGGATCTCAGGCGTCGGTTCGAAGGCTGAGCCAAAGGCGCTTCGCCGACCCGATCACGCTCGAACCGGTTCGTCGTCGGCCGTCGCATTGCCAGACGCCAGGCGAGGGAAGAGGAGCGCCGCCGCGAAGCGGCGCTCCTCTTCGCGATAGCTGAGGCGCATGCGGCCGCCCGACACGGCCGCCAGACGCTGGACCACCGCGAGGCCGAGGCCGAAGCCCTGGCCCTTCTCGCGGCTGCCGCCGCGTACGAAGGGCCGCGCAAGGCTCGTGGGGTCCATTTCGGGGCGATCCGCGGGGTTTTCGATGCTGAGCCGCACGAAGAGCGGCCCGTCCATGGCGAGACGCACCGTCACGGGCCCGTCGCCCTCCGCGTAGCGCAGCGCGTTGCTGAAGAGGTTCCCCAGCATGCGGGCAAGGCGCGACGGGCTGCACAAGACGGGCTTCGTCGGAGCGAGCCGCACCTCGAGCCCGCGACCCTGGAGGTCGAAGAGGGGTCGCACCCGCTCCACCTCCTCGGCCACCGCGGCGGTGAGGTCCAGGGCAGCTTCGCTGCTTTCGGGCCACGCCGCCTCGGCGGATGTGAGATCGATGAAGTCGTCGGCCAGCCGCTCGAGCTGCAGCAGCTCCGCCTCCATCGCGGCGAGTTCGCCGCCCGCGGCCGGCGTGCCGTCCGCCAGGCCGCCCAGCCTGAGACGCAGCCGCGTGAGCGGAGTGCGGAAGTCATGGGCGAGTTCGGCGCCGAGCGACACCTCCGCTGCCGCGGTGGTCCCGGCACGCTCTGTCGGGGTGCGGGCCGCGCGGGGCCGAGTCAGCCACAGCGCGACGCTTGCGAAGAGCACCCACGCGAGAAGCCACCATGCCCTCTCCGGAGCCGCCGGTGGCCACCAGCCGTAGAGGAGCCCGGCGCACAGGAGAGCGAGGCCCGCTTCAGCGCGCATGGCCGGAGCCTTCCCGGCGCAGATCCGGGCCGTCCCAGCGGTAGCCGTAGCCGCGGGCGGTGGCGATGTAGCGGAAGGGATCCATGGCGTCGAGCTTGTGCCTGAGGTGACCGACGTGGACGTCGATCAGGCGCTCGTAGCCGTAGAAGTTCGGGCCGATCACAAGGCGCAGGAGATCCGGGCGGGACAAGGCCTGGCCGGGCCTCGAGGCGAGCGCGGAGAAGACGAGGTACTCGAGCGGGGTAAGCGGAAGAGGCTCTCCGCGCCTCAGGACGTGCCGCGCGCCTTCGTCCCACTGGAGTCCAGCCGGCTCTGGCGCCGTGGATGGCAAACGCCGGCGCAGGAGCGCCTCGACCCGCGCCGCGACCTCGAGCAGGGAGAACGGCTTGACGACGTAGTCGTCGGCGCCCTGCCGCAGACCCTCCAGCCGATCCGCCAGAGTGCCGCGGGCGGTGGCGACCAGGATCAGTGCGGACGGCATGGCTTCCCGCAGCCGGATGAGGGACTCGAGCCCTTCCGCGTCGGGCAGGCCGAGGTCGAGCACGATGACGTCCGGCACCGGCGCCCTGAGCGCGGTCCCGAGGTCCGCGCAGGACCGGACGTCCGCCGCGAGGGCATCCGTCAGATGGCGGGCGACCGCTTCCCGGATCACGCCATCATCCT
>JAJZIE010000169.1 GCA_021810725.1 Bacillota bacterium
CCGCGTCGCCCAGGAAGCCGTCTCCAACGCGGTACGCCACGGGCAGCCGACCCGCGTCGTACTGACACTGCGGCGCAGCGACGGCGATCTCGCGCTGAGCATCGCGGATGATGGCTGCGGCTTCGATCCAGCCACCGTCGCCGCGCACATCGGACTTGCCAGCATGCGCGAGCGGGCGGCGGAGATCGGCGGACAGCTCGCGATCCAGAGCAGGCCTGGCGCGGGCTGCACCATACAGCTCCGCCTCACGGGACTAGGCGCTTTCGAGGAGGAGGATGAAGATTGAGCGTCCGCATCGTGCTCGTCGATGATCACGCGGTCGTCCGCCAGGGCCTGGCGGCGCTGATCGCGACCGATCCCAGGCTGGAGGTGGTGGGCGAGGCGGCCAGCGGCGAGGACGCGGTGCCGCTGTGCCGGCGCCTGCAGCCGGACGTGGTGCTCCTCGACATGATCATGCCGAAGATGAACGGGGTCGCCGCGGCGTCGGCCATCAAGGCCGCCGCGCCGACGACCCGGGTGCTGCTCCTCACGAGCTACACGGAGGGCGACCTGGTCCAGCCCGCCCTCGCCGCAGGTGCGGACGGCTATCTGCTCAAGACCGCGTCGGCGGACGGCGTGCTGCAGGCGGTGATGGCCGTCGCGCAGGGGCAGCAGGTGCTCGACGCTGTAGCCGTGGAGGCGTTGCGACAGCCCAAGGTCTCGGACCTCAGCCTGCGCGAGCAGGAGGTGCTGCACCTGGTGGCGCAGGGGCTCAGCAACGCGGAGATCGCGGACCGCCTGACGATCACGGTGCGTACCGTCAAGGCGCATGTCTCGAGCCTGCTGCAGAAGCTGGACCTCCAGGACCGCACCCAGCTCGCGATCTACGCACTCAGGCGCCAGGGCGAGCGTTAGGCTCCGGCGCGCAGGGCGAGACGCAGCCGGTCGGGCGCGAGATCCTCCCGCGCGGCTGCGAAGAGCACGGCACCCCGAACGGCGTCGAGGGTGGCCTGAGGCGGCGAGCCCGCGGCGAAACGATGGCGCATCGCGTGCCTCAAGGCGTCCCGGTATGGCCTTGGTCCGCCCTGCAGCAGGGCTCCGTAGAGTGCCACAGGCGTGCCGGGTTCAAGTCCCTGGGACGCGAAGTAGCGGCCTGCCGTCCGGCCGAGCTCCCCACCCGCCTGCCGCAAGACCCTCCTGCTCACCTCGTCGCCCTCCTCGGCCAGTTGCGCGCAGAGCGGGGCCACCAGCATGGCCACCTGCCACGCCGGCAGATCGGTCCCCTCCGTCGCGCGCGCCAAGGCCACGTGATCGGGCAGGCCGAACATCGCCAGGATGCGCTCCAAGAGCCGCGTGGGCGGGGCGGCGCCCTGCGCGGAGAGAATGGCCGCGCGCAAGGCCGTGACCGCGATGTCCGCGGCACCGCCCCGCGGGCCCGTGTAGTCGTTGAGGGCGAGGATGCGCCGCACCTCGCCGCGCTGACGCAGGGCGACGGCCGCGCCCGTGCCGGCCGACACGACGCCGATCGACTCGCCAGGCGCGGCCCAGAGTGCCGCCACGATGTCGTTCTCGACGTGCACCCTGGCAGAGAGCGCCTGAGTCAGCGCCTTGTGCAGGAGCTCGCCGTGCTCCGGGAGGTCGACTCCCGCGAGGCACGCTCCGATCGCGTCGGGCCTGCCGCCGCGCGTCGCGGCCAGGACCGCCTGGGTCACGGCCGCCACCGCGCCGTCGACGCCCACGACCTGGTGGTTGGAAGGTCCGGACCGTCCCTCACCCACGACGATACCGTCGAGGTTGGCGGCCACGGCACGGGTGTGCGTGCCGCCGCCATCGACGCCTACAAGGACCTTCATCTCAGGTTGGGCCAGAAGGCGGCGTTGGCCGCCTGCAGGTCGTCGAGCAGGCGGTCGGCCACATCCGCGCCACCGACCAGCGGATGGCACATCAAGGCTTCGAGCGCCTTCCTGCGCGAGCCTTGCGTCACCGCGTCCACGGTCAGGCGCTCGTACTCCTTCACGGCCTGGGCGATGCTCCGAAGCAATGGCGGCAGGGGCTCCACCCGGGGAACCGGGCGGATGCCCGCGCGGCTGATTTCGGCGTTGCGCTCGACGACATCACCGTCCGCGAAATCTTGTAGCGCGCCGCGGTTCGGCAGGTTGAGCACGAGCGTGCGCGGCCTCTCGGCCTGCAGGGCCGCCATGACGTCCACCGCCACCTCGGAGTAGTAGGCCCCGCCGCGCTGCTCGAGCTCAGGCGGCTTGCCCGCCAGTCTCGGGTCGCGGTAGCGTGCGAAGAGCTGCTGTTCGATGGCCTGCACCCGCTCGGCGCGCGTCCCTTCGACGGAGGCGGCCGCCTCCTCGGCGTGCCGCAGGGTGGCGCGCGGGAAGAAGAAATAGTTGAGATAGGGGTTCGGGAAGAACCCCAGTTCACGGAAAAAGCCGGGCGGCACCTCGGCGTCCGGGGCGACATGCCGCAGCTCGTCCTCGAGCGCGCCGCTCGCGAGCACCATGGGCGTCGCATCCTGGCCATTGATGCGGATCCAGCTGCCCGTAAGATGGTTGAGACCCGCTGCCTCGAGCTCCACCGCTTCGACGGCTAGACCGCCGAATTGCGCGATACGGCGCTCCGTCGTGCGGGCGACGTTGCACAGGCCGACGACCCTCTCGTGTCCAGCGCTGCAGACCGCCTGCGTCACGAGGCCGGCGGGGTTCGTGAAGTTGAGCAGCCACGCCTTGGGCGCCAGCCTCGCCATGTCTTCGGCCACCTCGAGCGAGACCGGTATGGTTCGCATCGCGTTGGCAAAGCCACCAGCCCCCGTCGTCTCCTGGCCGAGCAGTCCGTGCCTCAGCGGTATCCGCTCGTCCGCCGCACGCATCTTCAGTCCGCCTACGCGCATCTGGCTAAGCACGAAGCTCGCGTCTTCGATGGCCGCCCGCCGGTCCTCCGTGACGGGAAAGCGGACCCGCCGTCCCATCGCCACCGCCATGCGGCTTGCGAGACCCGCGATGACTCCGACTTTGTCGCGCCCTTCGGGCACATCGACGAGCCATACCTCTTCGATGGCCTCGAGCCTCGTGAGAAGCCCCTCCAGGAGTTCCGGCGTATACGAGCTGCCACCGCCCAGCACCGCGATCTTCATGCCAGTACAGCCGCCGGGTTGAAATGCAGGAAGAAGGGATGCAGCACCTTGAAGGGCTCGAAGAAGCCCTCCTCGCCTTGAGACATGCTTTCGGCGAATGCTCTCAGCTGGAAGAGCGCATCGGGCGGGAACTGCGTCTGGTGCCGCGCGACCGCTTCCCACTTGCGCTGCCAGAATGGGCCAGCGGGAATCCGGACGTTCGGCTGAGCGGTGCCGTAGAAGGCCACCGCGGGTTGCGGCGGGGCGTCCTTCGGCGCGCCCGGGACATGCGGGAACTGGAGAAAGCTCACCGCTGCGGCAACGGCCATGCCCACCGCCAGGTGATCGGGATGCGCTTCGTAGGGCAACCAGGGATCGCAGGTGAGGACGAAATCCGGCCGGAACTCCCCGATCTCTTGCATCAATTCGGCTCTCAGGCCGGGCATGGGACTGTCGAGGAGATCCCGGTGGCCAAGGTGCCTATTCTCCGAAACGCCCAGTAGGCTCGCGGCGGCATCGGCCTCCTTGCGCCTCAGCCCTGCAAGCTTCGCCGGGGCCATGTCGGGGTCCGTGGTTCCCATGCTGCCGTCCGTCACCGTGACGTAGCGCACGTCGCACCCCTGGTCCCGCAGCCTGGCGATGAGGGCGCCGGCACCGATCTCGTTGTCGTCGGGATGCGGCTGAACGGCAAGCACACGCCGCGCGGACAGGACGTCAGGCCTCAGGGACATCGCCGACAATCGCCCCATCTCCTTTGCGGGTCCCGGCTTCGGGAGGCGGATCGCCGTTTCCTGCGTCACCAGGGAGATGCGGCGGTCGTGGCGAATCAACATGGCATCCGTCGGCGCGAGGGGGAGCCCGCGTGTCTTATATTTTGCGTTCTTCGACTCCGGCCGACGCCGAGGCGCTGGCTGCTCTCGGCTTCGATCCGCACGGGCAGCGCGGTCTGAACGAGGCCGATCTGTTCGTCTATCCCAGCCACGAAACCTGGGTTGCCGAGCACGGCGACGAGGTGGTAGCCACCGCCCGCCTTTGCATCGCCCCGCACTCCGGCCTCGCCCTGCTTACCGACCTGGCCGGCGAATCGGGGGCCCTGCTCGCTCTCGTCGACGAACTCGGCCAGCACGCGCTCGGTCAAGGGGCCGAGATGATCCAGGCCGCGGCGCCGACCGGCTCGTCCATCTGTGCGACGCTCGGAGCGCGCGGCTTCACGGTGCAGCGGCGCGTCGTGCACATCCATTGGAACCTGCCTGCGCCGCCTCCCGGCGACCCGCCGAGTGGCATCGCCTTCGCGGAGGAGATTCCCGATCCCGAGGAATATGCCCGGCTCGCGGTGGCCGCCTACCGTGGATCCTGGGACTGGCTCTTCGATCACTGGGGCGGCGACATCGCTGCGCGCCGCAATTTTGCGAGACTGTTCGAGTCGCCGCGGGACGAGCGCTTCATCGGCGCGCGTCACAAGGGCGAATTGATCGGCTTTGTCAGCACGGGAAGCGGCGAGGTCGTGCCAGGGGACTTCTCCACGTTCGGCGTGCTGGTGCGGCCGGCCATGCGCGGGCAGGGGATCGGGAACTATCTTCTGCTGCGCGCTCTGCAGGCGCTGGCGAAGCGCGGCCTCGAGACCGCGGACATGCACACCACCGCGCCCGCCCAGGGCGATCCCGCCGCGGTGCGCCTCTACCTGCGCCACGGCCGGCGGCAGGGAGATGTCGCCATCCTGAGGCGCTCCGCCTCGATCTAGCCCGACTCACCCCTCGAGTCTTCTCGGCGTATGCTGGCGCATCGACTCCGGTGCTCCGCACCGGCCGAGGAGGATGTCGACGTGTCGCAGTGGCTGGCCGGCAAGGCGTACATACTGGGTCGGTGGCTTGAACGGAAGGCCGTGGAACACTCGCCCGAGATCTCCGTGGGTGCTGTGTCCGCGTCGCCGTCAGCGGTCCCTGCCTTATCGATAAAAGCTGCCGGTGACTCCCCTGAGATTCCCACTCAGCCGCCTGTCGCGTCGCAGGCAAGCTTCGCGACGCCCCTCGTGGAAGACACGCCTTTCGTGGCCGCTGATCTACCTGCCGCGGCGGATCCGTTCGAGCCGGCGCCCGCCTCCATGGGTGGGGAAACCGCGCCGCAAGCCGCATCGGTCGAGAAGGCGGAAACCGAGGAGGTGCCGCCCGCTGCCCCGACGCCGACCGCGCTAGACGCACCCGAGTCCTCGTCCAGTCGGGAGGGTTCCTTGCCTCGGGCGGCCGCTCCGGCCTTCGCCGCGGGACTTCGGATTTCAGCGAGCCCGCCAGTCGTCTTTGCGCAAACCCGTCCCCAGGCCAAGACGGACGGTTGGATCGTGCGGAGCGTTCCCAGGTCGGAGGTGGGCCAACGCATTCTCTCGCCCACCAGCACTTTCCCGGCCACGTCCACGATGCTGACGGCTGCAGACATCGCGCCGCGCGCGGCCCGCGCCTCGGACTCCAGGGCGGGCGGGCTGCAGCGCTGGCCATCCCAGGCGGTGACCGCCAAAGGCAACGTGCATCAGTATCCCTGACGCCACCACTGACCTG
>JAJZIE010000170.1 GCA_021810725.1 Bacillota bacterium
GCCGGCGTCCTGGTGATCGCGTCGCCATTCGCCGGGCGACTGGCGCAGGGCAGGCTGCGGCGTGTGCCGCTGCTTTGGGCTGGCGCCCTGCTCCTTCTCGGCAGCCTCATCCTCATCGAGGCGATCGCCGCGCCGCTGGTGGTTTTGGTCGGGGCGCTCGCACTGATCGGTGTGAGTTTTGCGCTCAGCAACGTGCTCCTGCAAAAGCTGACGCTAGAGAACGCACCTACCGCGTCCGCCGGCAGCGCTTCTGGCCTCTATACGCTCCTCCGCTACCTCGGAACCATGGGTTCCTCCGTCGCCATCGCCGCCGCGCTCGGTCGAGGGCCGGGCTCCGCCACGCTGCTCTTCTCCGTCGCGGCTGCGGCTGCGCTCGGCAGCCTGCTGGTTTCCCTGGTGGTCAAGGACGCCAAGTCTGCTGTGTAGAGGCATTAGTCTGTATCGGCGGCGGCCTGCGCTCCGCGGGCGGGTGGATACGGAGGCACTGGCGCGGCCGTCGCCCACGGCCATCGCAGCCATCCGTCCGGCGGTCGTTGCGGGGGGCGGAAGCAACAACGTGGCGGGCAGAGCCGAAGTTCGGCCCTGCCCGCCAGCTGTCAGCGGATCTTTAGTGCGAGATCGTCACCCAGTTCATCTGCGTGAACGCCTGCACCGGGTTGTAGTACTTGTTGAGGCCGTGGATGTACGGCGCGTACTCGTTGACGCCGTAACCGCCCGGCTGCCACAGGAACGGCAGATCCTTCGCGGTAGCCACAGCGTACTGGTACATCCGCTGCTGCGCCTGAGCAGGCGTGCCCGGGAGGTACGAGTTCGCGACGGCCTGGTTGAACGGCGCGTAGTTGTAGTCGTCCTGGCTGTCGTAGTAGCCCCACATACCGCCACCGGTCGGGTAGAAGTTCGGCTCGTAGCACCAGCCGCCGGTCCAGTTCACTGCCCACTTGTTGGCGGCGCCCTGGGCGTCGGACATGGCGACGAGGGTGTCGAACGCGACTGGCTGCGGGGTGATCTTGACGCCCATCTTGGCCCAGTCCTGCTGGAGGATGACGGCCGCGTTGGCGGTCTCGATCGAGCCGGAGTCGTAGAACACCGGGAACTTGAGCGCAACGCCGTTCTTTTCCATCACGCCATTGGCGTCAAGAGCCCAGCCGTCCTGCTGCAGGAGCTGCTTGCCCTTGGCGGGGTTGAACGGGTAGGCGTTCGGGATCGAGGTGACGCCGAACACGGCCTTGGTCAGCGAGGCGAAGCCGTCCGGAATGGCCGAGTAGTTCGGCACCCAGAGCTTCTTGCCGTCGAGGGTGCCGTCGAGCACCTTGCCGATGGCGTTCTGGTCGATACCGTACTCGAGAGCGGCGCGGACCTTCTGGTCCTGGAACGCGGCGCCGACGTCGAGGGAGTTCTTGGCGGAGTTGAGCTCGATGCCGTACCAGCAGAAGCCCTGGCTCAGAGAGCGCTTGTACTGGCCGTTCAGCTGGTTGGCGGAGCCGTACATGGAGGTCGTCAGGTAACCGGCGTTGATCTGGTTCTTGCGGAGGGCTGCGAACTCGGCGGAGTCAGACGCCTCGTACTGCTCAACCCACTTCAGGGTGGCCTTGTGGCCGCCGTACTTCGGGTTCGGCACGAAGGTGTAGGACTCGTCGTTGATCATGGACTGGAACTTGTACGGGCCCGACACGGTCTTGTACTCGGGCGAGGTCGGCTTGTTGTAGATCTGGGAGAGCAGCTTGAGCGTCGCCTGGTAGCTGCCCCTGTTCCAGATCGCCTTCGGCATCGGCTGGATCTGGCCGAGGCCGTTCAGCTCGAAGTACACGGGGTTGACGGACTTGTTAAGCGTGAAGACGACCGTGTGCGGCCCCACAGCCTTGGCGCCGGTCAGGATGCCGTGCGCCGAGCTGGGCGGCAGGCCGCCGAAGCCGCAGCCACCGTAGACGTACGCAGGGCTCTTCGCCGTGCAAGCGTAGAGCAGGACGTTCGTCGTCCAGGCTACGTCGGTCGCCGTGATCGCCTTGCCGTTGGACCAGTTCCAGTTCTTCAGCGTCACGGTGTACTGCGTGTCGTTCGCATTCGTCGTGATCTTCGACGCGAGCGAGTCGGCCCAGTCGATCGTGTCGGAGCCCGACACCATCACGACCGGTGCCCACATCATGTACTCGATGGCGCTGTTGTAGACCGTGTACGCGGACGCGTTCGCGATCGGCGCGTAGTCGGTAATGCCCACCTGTAGCGGCAGGGCCGTCACTATGGTGTTCGCCTGCTGCAGCGGCGCCTGGCCAGCGGCAGCGGCCGTGCCGAAGCTGGCGAGCAGGACCGCGGCGGACCCAATGAGACCGCTCATCACGGCCCATGGGCTCTTCTTCATCTGACAACCTCCTTGCACGGGGCCACGTAACTCCACCCTGGGTAACGCAACACACAGCGTCACGGGTCGCGTCGTTGAACTCCGATGCCCTCTGCTACACCCTCCTTGCCCTTAGTTCTCCAGCCACTAGGAACAACGACGATAAGCGCGAGACGGCTTGGACCCGTGAAGGTTCGCCGCGGCGCAACCCGGATAGCTCTGCGGGCGCGTTGCACCTCTGGGCTCGAGTGCCATTTTCTATGGACATCGCGCAACTCCTTTAGAGATCGCTAAATTGTCCATTTGGACCCCGGTCTTTTGGACGTATCCGCATGGCCAAACCCGCTGCGCCGAAAGGTCGGAGGCCCGCTAGATTGCGCCGTGCCTTTAGTCGCTACACCGCGGTATTTAGGACTCGTACAATGAGAGCTGTGCCGCATTGTATATGGTCCCTTTGACCACTTCAATCATATGAGGGTCCATGGATAATCAGACCAGTAGATCAGCCAAGGCGTGGTAGATTCAACCAAGTTCCTTGGCATCAATTGCTAATTTTGTCGGCTCGGCGCACTTGCCGTTTCGTCGACTCGACTCGAAGCTTGATTTCTCGCGTAGGACGTTTCGGATTGGCGAAGCGTTCACTCTTTATACCAAGTTGGGTTTAGGATTGCGCGAATTGGATGCCAGTTCTCGCGCCGGCTTTGGTGGTCGACGAGTCACCTTTCTTCCCAAGCCGTGTCGATGTGTTAAGCGTCGCGACGGTCCCACAGTTTTCGCGAGCGTCTGGCCGAATACCGCGATGGGCGGCCCGATGGTGCGCCGCCTTGCGCCCGTTCGTTCAGCCCGAACCATGCGCAGCCTGCCTCGCCGGTGACCTGGTATCCCTGGCGAGGCATCTCCTTTGCCGGACGTCGCGACAGGTGCTCGGTATCGGCCCTGTCCACCCTTTATGGGACTGCGGGGGCGGATAGCACCCACGCGCCGCGCGGGACCGCCGAGCAGCGAGATGGTCGCCACCTGGAGCCCAGCCATTGCGGCCAGCCCCGGTCATGGTCGCCCTTCTCCGGCAACCTGCGCCAGGGCCACTCGCAACGCCCTTGCCCCTGCCGTCATCTCCTCGGATGTCACCCCGGCGAACCCCAGCGCGAGCGCCCCCTCGCGCAGGGACAACTCGGCCATCCGGGAGATCGGCATCGTGTGTACGCCGAGACCCAAGGCCACGCGGGCCACTTCAATGTCCGAAACGCCGGGCGGCAGATGGGCGACGAGGTGCAGACCTGCGTCTGGCGGCGAAACGCGCAGCAGGCTGCCCGCTTCGGCCGCCAGGATCCGCAAGAGCTCGTCGCGCCGCTGCGCATAGAGGGAGCGCATGCGCCGAATGTGCCTCTGGTAGCGCCCCTCGCCCATGAATACGGCCAGCGCCGCCTGCGACAGCACCGGTGAACCCCGATCGTGGAAGCCGCGCAGCGTGCGGAACGCATCCACAAGCCCCCGCGGTACGACCATGTAGCCGAGCCTGATCCCGGCGAACAGCACCTTGCTGAACGTGCCGACGTGGATGACGCGCCCCGAGTCGACCATGGCGTACAGTGGCGCCAACGGCCGCCCGGCATACCGGAATTCGCTGTCGTAGTCGTCTTCGAGGATCCAAGCGCCGCGCTTCTCCGCCCACGCGACGAGCGCAAGCCGGCGCGCCACGCTCATCCGCACGCCTAGCGGGTACTGATGTGATGGCGTGACGTGGACGAGCCGGGCCTTGGGGTGAAAGCGTTGGGCATGGTCGAGGTCGATGCCCTCTGCGTCCACGGGAATGGCCCGCACGGCGAGTCCCGCGGCGACAAAGGCACGGCGGGCGCCAGGGTACCCGGGGTCCTCCACCCATGCCTCGTCACCGGGATCGGCCACAGCCTGCGCCACAAGCCCGAGTGCCTGCTGGGATCCGGCGACGATCATCACCTGCTCCGGGTCGGCCTTCACGCCGCGCACGATCGCCAGGTGCTCGGCGATCGCTTCCCGAAGCGGCCGATAGCCCATCGGGTCCAGGTAGTCGAGGTCTGCGGCGGAGAGCGAACGCCAGGCGGTCGCGGCAGCCTCTGTCCATTCCCGCATGGGAAACTGCCCCAGGGCCGGAAAGCCGGTATGAAAGGCCCTCGGCCCCGGTTCCCTGGCGGCGGTGAGCGGCGGGAGTCCGATGACTTGCCGCGCGCGCAGGGAGAGCGCGTCCTGCCCCAGCGCGCTGACCCGGGCAGAGTCCACGCCGCCTTGGACCAATCCCTTGGCCACGTAGGTGCCGGATCCGAGCCTGGTCTCGATGAACCCTTCCGCGGCCAGCTGGTCGAGTGCGGTGACGACGGTCGGGCGCGACACCCCGAGCGTCGCCGCGAGTGTCCTCGAGGAGGGGATGCGGCCACCCGGGGCGAGTCGCCCTTCAAGCACAGCCTCCCTGAGCGTGCTATAGATCTGACGGTGCAGGGCGGGCGCCACCCCCGACCGGTTGAGGATCGGCAGCGTCCGGTGCGCGTCGTTCGCCAAGATCTCCACCCCCAAAGTGGATAGTCCAGAATAGAGCAAAGTGGCTATAGAGCCCTGACCGATTCAAGTGTAGCCTAGGTCTATAGATCGGCAAGGGCGGGCGAGAAGCATGGCCCGTCGTGCAGCAGGAAGGACGGCGTTGGGATTTGGCATTAGACCGCGCAAAGGTGAAGAGGCATCCCGATCGTGGGCACTACGACCGGCAGACGATCGACGCGATCCTCGACGAGGCTCTCGTCTGCCACGTTTCCTTCGTGGTGGACGGGGAGCCACGTGTGCTACCCACCATCCCGGTGCGGATTGAGGACGCCATCTACCTGCATGGCGCGCCGGCGGCCGCGATGCTGGCCGTGATCGGCCGGGGAGAGCCGATCGCTGTGTGTGCCACGCTCGTCGACGGCCTCGTGCTCGCGCGCTCTGTCTACAACCACTCGCTGAACTTCCGCTCCGTGGTGGTGTACGGACGAGGGGAAGAGGTGGTGGATCACGACGAGAAGATGGAGGTCCTGCGCCAGCTGGTGGAGCACGTGGCGCCCGGCCGGTCCCAGGAGGCGAGGATGCCGAGCGACAAGGAGATCCTTGCGACACACGTCGTGAAGGTGCGCATGGAGGAGGCTGCGGCCAAGGTGCGCAGCGGCCCGCCAAAGGACGACCAGGAAGACCTGGACCTTCCGGTCTGGGCGGGTGTCCTCCCCTTTGTCCCGACGTGGGGCGCCCCCATCGCGGATGACCTGTTGCCTGCCGATGTCCCCCTCGCGCCCAG
>JAJZIE010000171.1 GCA_021810725.1 Bacillota bacterium
GCTCGACATGGGCCGCGTGCACGGGGTCGAGTTCGCGGGGGCCGTCTTCACGAACCTGACGCAGGATCATCTCGACTACCACGTCACGTTCGACCGCTACCTCGCGGCCAAGCTGAAGCTCTTTGCCATGATCCCGCCGCGCGGCTTCGGCGTTGTCAACGTCGACGATCCCGCCGCGACGGCGTTCACGCGCCAGCTGCGCGGGAGGCCGATCCGGTTCGGCGTCACGGAGCCCGCCGACCTCAGCGCGCGCGGTGTCGAGCTGCGCGCGGAAGGCAGCCGCTTCACCCTGGCGACATCCCAGGCCGAGGTACCGGTCGACCTGCCGATCGCGGGTCTCTACAACGTGCAGAACGCCCTGGCCGCCGCTGCGGCAGCTCTCGGCGCCGGCCTCGGACTCGAGGACATTGCGGCAGCGCTCGAGGATGCCCCCGCCCCGCCTGGGCGGTTCGAACGCGTGGACAGGGGCCAGCCCTTCTCGGTGATCGTCGACTACGCGCACACGCCGGACGGCATCGCCAAGCTGCTCGGCGCGGTGCGGGCGATCACGCCGGGCCGGGTGTGCATCGTCTTCGGCTGCGGCGGCGACCGCGACCGCGGCAAGCGCCCCCAGATGGGTGCCCTTGCGGCGACCATGGCCGACCAGATCTTCCTGACGACCGACAACCCGAGGTCCGAGGATCCGGCCGTGATCACCGAGCAGATCGAGTCCGGCATCAAGGAACTGGGCAAGCGCAACTTCGTCCGCGAACTGGATCGCAGGCGTGCGATCAGACTGGCCATGCACGCCGCGAAGCCCGGCGACGCCGTCGTGATCGCGGGCAAGGGACACGAGGACTACCAGCTGCTCGGCGACGTGGTCGAGCATTTCAGCGACCGTGAAGAGGCGGCAGCAGCGTTGGAGGAACTTCTTCGTTGAAGATCGGCGAACTGGCGGCCGCGACCGGCGGCCGTCTCCTGCAGGGGGATCAAGACTGGACGATCGCCCACGCGGCGGTCGACTCGCGCAAGGTGCAGCCGGGCGACCTCTTCGTGGCGGTCCAAGGTGAGCGGACCGACGGACACCTTTACATCGACAAGGCTCTCGAGGCGGGTGCGGCCGGCGTTCTGATGGAACGGGCCGTCGCGTTGCCCGCGGGCGCGTCGGCGGTGCTGGTCGACGACGTGCGGCGGGCCCTGCTCGCGGCCGCGCGTTACATGGCGGCCCGTTATGGCGGGCTCGTGGGGGCCGTGACGGGTTCGGTGGGCAAGACGACGACCAAGGAACTCTGGGCGGCCTCTCTGACGCCGCTTGGTCCCGTGTTCCGCAACCCGGGCAACTTCAATTCGGACATCGGCATGCCCTTGGCCCTCTTTGGGCTTTCCGAGGAGCACCGCAGCGCGGTCTTCGAGCTTGGCATGCGGGGACGTGGCGAGATCGCGCGCCTCGCGGGCATCGTGCGCCCTAGGATCGGCATCATCACGGTGATCGGCCATGCGCACCTCGAAGTGCTGGGCAGCGTGGAGGCGATCGCCCGCGCCAAGTCCGAGCTCCTGAGCGCCTTGCCGCAGGACGGCACGGCGGTGCTGAACGCCGACGACCCGTGGCTGCCCTTCCTGCGCCTGTCGGCGCCGCACCGGATCCTGCTCGTGGGCAGAGATCCATCGGCCGACCTGCGCATCCTGGGCAGCGAGAACCTGGGCGTCGAGGGGAGCCTCCTGCACCTCGGCTACGGCAAGGAGCACATCACGTGCCGCCTCAGGCTGGTCGGGGAGGGTGCGGTGCTCGACGCCGCGCTTGCGGTCGGTGGCGCACTGGCCGCCGGGGTGCCGTTCACGGAGGCCGCCGGGGCGCTCTCGCGGGCAGAGCCGCCGCGCGGCCGTCTGCGCACCTTGACCAGGCGAGGCATGACGGCCATCGACGACACCTACAATGCATCACCGCAGTCTCTCGACGTGGCATTGAAACTCCTGCGGGAGCTGCCATGCCAGGGTCGCCGCGTCGCGGTGCTCGGGGACATGCGGGAGCTCGGCGACGAGGAGGCCGAACTTCACAGGGCCATGGGCCGTTCGGCGGCGGCGAGCGCGGACGTCGTATTGGCGGTCGGGGAGTTCGCCACGCTGGTGGCCGAGGCGGCCAGGGCGGCAGGGGCGTCCGCCGAGGCGTTCGCCGAGGTCGGGGCGGTGGCCCCTTGGCTCAGGGGGTTCTGCAGGGAAGGCGATGTCGTGCTCTTCAAGGCGTCGCGCGCGATCGGTCTCGAGCGGGCCCTCGGCGACTGGCTGGAGGTGGCCCCATGAGCCCGCTCTGGTCGCTGGGGCTGGGGTTCGTGCTCGCCTTCGGCCTGGGACCATTGGCGATCCGCCTGCTGCGGGCGCTCCACTTCGGGCAGACGGTGCGCGAGGTGGGGCCGCAGTCGCACCTCAAGAAGACCGGCACGCCGACGATGGGCGGCCTGCTGTTCCTCGTGGCGGCGACCCTGGCCGCCGTGGCCTTCGGTCCCCGCGACAACCTGATGTGGGCAGCGCTGGCCTTCACCTGGGGCAACGGCTTGATCGGGTTCGCGGACGACTTCATCAAGGTGCGCCTGCACCGGCCGCTGGGCGTCCGGGCGCGGACCAAGCTCGGCCTCGGCGCGCTTCTCGGCCTTGTGTTCGGCCTGCTCGCGCTTGGGCCGCTGAAGCTCGGCACGGATGTGCTCGTACCGTTCACGCACCTCGTCTGGCAGCCCGAACCCGTGCTGTTCGTCGTCCTCGTGCTGCTAACGGGGCTCGCCACCACCAATGCAGTGAATCTCACGGACGGCCTGGACGGTCTCGCCGGCGGTCTCGGGCTGATCGTGGCCATGCTCTTTTCCGCGTTCGCCGTCGCGGACGGGGTTTTCTCCCTCGCCACCTTCTCCCTGGCCCTTGCCGGGGCGCTCGGCGGCTACCTCTACTACAACCTGCATCCGGCCAGGGTGATCATGGGCGACGTCGGCTCCTTCGCCTTGGGCGGCGCGCTTGCGGCTGTCGCGGTGCTGCTGCGACTCGAGCTCGTGCTGGTCGTGGCGGGCTTCGTGTTCGCCATCGAGACCCTGTCGGTCGCGGTGCAGGTGTTCTGGTTCCGGCGCACCGGCCGCCGGCTTTTGCGCATGTCCCCGCTTCACCATCACATGGAGCTCGGAGGCATGGCGGAGACGGCGGTCGTCTACCGCTTCTGGATCCTCGGACTGATCTGCGCGGTCCTGGCGTATGTAGCGTTCTGGGCTTGAGACCAAGGGGTACGAAGGAGGAGGGACGGCGTGCAGCGCAAGCCGATCGACCACATCCTACTGGCCGCCGTCCTGACACTGCTCGGGTTCGGCGTCGTCATGGTGTTCTCGGCGTCTTCGATCGAGGCCAGTGTCGTCAACCACAACCCCTACTACTATCTTGAGCGCCAGCTGGTCTGGGCGGGGCTCGGCCTTGCGATCATGGCGTTCTTCGCACGCTTCGACTACCACCGGCTGGTGCCGCTCGCGCAACCGGTGGCCATCGCGACCGTGCTGCTACTGATCCTCGTACTGGTGCCGCACATTGGCCGCGACGTCAACGGCGCACGGCGCTGGCTCGGCTTCGGCAGTCTCCTGTTCCAGCCGTCGGAACTGGCGAAGTTCTCGCTCGTGCTGCTGTTCGCGCTGTGGCTTGCGCGCATGCCGCGAACCGACCGCTTCTTGCAGGGCATCGGCGTGCCGCTCGCGATCTATTTGCCGATCGCGCTCCTGATCATCAGGGAGCCGGACCTCGGCACGGCCCTCGCGCTCGGTGGCACCGTCTTCACCATGCTGTTCGTCGCGGGCGTCAACCTCTGGCAGTTCTTCGGCATCATCGCGCTCGTGCTGCCGGCTGTCGGCGTGGCGATCATCGTGGCGCCGTATCGCCTGCAGCGTTTCCTCGCGTTCCTCCACCCGACAGCGGACCCGCAAGGCGCGGGCTACCACATCATCCAGTCGCTCTACGCGCTCGGTTCCGGCGGCCTCTTCGGCAGCGGCCTCGGGCAGGGCGCCCTCAAGTACTTCTACCTGCCCGAGCAGCACACCGACTTCATCTTCGCGATCGTCGGAGAGGAACTGGGCCTGATCGGCGCGGTCGCGGTGCTGGCGCTCTTCCTGGTGCTCACCTGGCGCGGCCTGCGCGTCGCCATGCTGGCGCCGGATCGCTTCGGCGCGCTCCTGGCCGTCGGTCTGACGGCCATGGTGGCCGTGCAGGCCCTGATGAACATCGCCGTCGTGACGGCGTCCATGCCGATCACCGGCATCCCGCTACCGTTCATCTCCTACGGCGGGTCGTCGCTCGTCTTTGCCCTCGGGGCCATGGGCATCCTGCTCAACATCTCCCGCCAGGCGGTGAGGACCTGATGCGGGTTGTGCTCACGGGCGGAGGCACCGGGGGCCACATCTACCCGCTCCTGGCGGTCGCAGCGGCTGCGCGCGACTGGCAGACGAGCTTCATCGGCTCCACGGTCGGGCTCGAATCGCAGATCGTGCCGAAGAGCGGCATCGAGTTCCACGCGGTCGCGGCCGGCGGCGTGCGCGGCAAGAGCCTGCCCGTGCGGCTGCGCAGCCTGATGCGCAGCGGCATCGGCGTGCTTGCGGCGTACCGGCTGCTCGGACGGCTGAGACCCGCCGTCGTGTTGAGCTCTGGCGGCTATGCCGCCTTGCCGACCACGTTCGCTGCCCGCCTCAGGGGCATTCCCCTGGCACTCATCGAGCCGAACGCCACGCCTGGACTCGCCAACCGGGTGGCGATGCGCCATGCGGCGCGCATCCTGATTGCCTACGAAGCCGCGCGCAAGGAACTGCCCAACGAGCTGCAGGAGCGGGCCGTCGTGACCGGGGTGCCGGTCCGGCCGAGGCGGCAGGTGCCGAGGCCGGAGGCGCGCGACGCCCTCGGGGTGGCCCAGGACGCCGTTCTGATCGCCGTGACCGGAGGCAGCCAGGGCGCACGCGCCCTCAACGCCGCCGTCTGCGGCATGGCCCCGCTGCTCGGGGAAGGCGAGCAGGTGATCCTGGCCACCGGACAGCGCGAACATGAACGCTGGGCGCAGGAGGCGACCGACCGCCTGCGTGTCGAACCGTACTTCTGGGACATGGACCTCGTGCTCTCCGCCGCTGACGTCTTCGTCGGGCGGGCCGGGGCCATGACCTGCGCCGAGATCCTTTGCGCGGGTATGGCGGCGGTTTTGGTGCCGCTGCCGAATCCCGCGGTGCATCAGGATGACAATGCCCAGGTGCTTGCCGAGGCGGGCGCGGCGGCGGTGCTGCCCGAGGATCGGCTGACGCCCGAGGCGCTCTGGCAGGAACTGCTGCCGATCGTGCGCGACGAAGGGCGCAGGCGCGCGATGGGCCTGGCCGCACTGGCCCTTGGGCGGCCGGACGCCGCCCAGGCGGCCGCGCGCGAGGTCTCCCGCCTGGGCGGGCGGCTGGGCTAGAATGGCCTCAGGCGGGGGACCCAGACCCTCGCCGGATGAAGGGGGAGGACTCGCATGGCACGCCCGGGCCTTCGCCCGGTGCGCAGGCGTCGCCGGCTGCACTGGCCGCGGCTCATCGCGACGGCGGTGGTGTTGGCCGCGCTGATCGGGGCATGGCAACTGGAGCGCTCGCCGCTCCT
>JAJZIE010000172.1 GCA_021810725.1 Bacillota bacterium
AGGCCCCGCGCCTGCGCCCGACCGAGCACGCTCGCGTCGAGCCCTTGCGCAACGATCTCCGGGAAGAGACCGACGACGTCAACCAGCAGTGTCCGGCCCAAGGACCCCGCCCCCCCGCACCGTGATGCGCCGTGCCTGCGGGTCCACCGCGAGCACCGTGGCGCGGACCGCGGGGATGAGGTAGCTTCCCTCGGGACCCTCGGCCACCCAGATGTCCTGCGCCGGTTTCGGCTCGACCGCCCGAAGGCTGCCAAGCAGCCGTCCCGTCTCGTCAAAGACATCGCAGCCGATCAGGTCCTGAACGTAGAAGCGGCCTTCGCCCAGAGCCAACCGGCCCGCGTCGTCGCCAAACAGGCGACGGCCGACGAGTCGCTCGGCTTCACTGCGGCTCGCGACGCCGCTCAGCGTCACGAACGCGCCTGCCTTCCACGGACGTTCCCTCTCGACCCGACGCTCCGTCTGCTCGCCCTCGACCTGCAGACTGCGTCCCTCGAGCGGCACGGACGGATCGTCCATCAGCACCCGAAGTTCGCCACGCAGGCCCTGGGCGGCGACGATGCGCCCGACCTCCAGCTTCACTTGACCTCGACGACGACCTGGCGGCCTTCCCGCTCGCCCACCGTGCGCATCAGAGTGCGCAGGGACTTGGCGATCCGGCCCCCGCGGCCGACGACGCGGCCGACATCATCCGGTGCGACACAGACCACGAAGAGAAGCCTCTTGCCCTCGTCGTGGCGCTCGATGCGCACAGCGTCGGGATCGCGCACCAGCGATCGTACCAGGAGCATGAGCGCATTCTCCATCAGTCGGTCCCTTCCCCTTGGCTGCCGCCGGCGACGACGCCTGCCTTGCGCAGGAGGTCACGCACGGTCTGGGACGGCTGCGCACCACTCTTCAGCCAGTACGCGGCGCGCTCCGCCTGGATCTCCATCACGGCGGGCTGCTTCTTGGGGTCGTAGTAGCCGATCTCTTCGATGAAACGCCCATCTCGCGGCGAGTGGCTGTCGGCTACGACGATCCGGTAGAACGGGTTCTTCTTGGCGCCCATGCGGCGCAAACGGATCTTGACGGCCAGTTCGCTCACCTCCTCTCAAGCGGCGGCATCTGCGGCATCCTGCCGCGCATGCCTCGCATCGCCTTCGCCATCCGGCGCATCTCCTCGTACTGGCGCAGCAGTCGGTTCACATCGGCGACGCTCGTTCCCGAGCCCTTCGCGATGCGGCGACGCCGGCTGGCGTCAAGAAGACGCGGGTCTCGGCGCTCCTGGCGCGTCATCGACTGCAGGATGGCGAGATTCCTGCCGACCTGGCTCTCGTCCACGTCCGAATCCTTGATCTTGCGCGACACGCCCGGGATCATGCCGATGAGCTCGCGCAAGGAGCCCATCTTGCGCACAGACTGGAGCTGTTCCATCAGGTCGTCGAGCGTCACTTCGCCCTTCTTGAACCGCCCCTGCATCTCGCCGGCCTTCTGCTCCGAGACCTGCTTCTGCACCCGCTCGATGAGACCGAGCACGTCGCCCATGCCGAGGATGCGCTGCGCCATGCGGTCCGGGTGGAAGGGCTCGAGCTGCTCCGGGCGCTCGCCGACCGACGCGTAAAGGATCGGCTTGCCAGTCGCCGCGCGAACGGAAAGAGCGGCCCCGCCTCGCGCGTCGCCGTCGAGCTTCGCGAGCGCGATGCCGTCGATGCCGATCTCCTCGGCGAACGTCTTGGCGGTCTCCATCGCCGCCTGGCCCGTCATGGCGTCGAGGACCAGGAGCGAGACCTGCGGCGCCACCGCATCCCTGATCGTGCGAAGCTCCGCCATCAGTTCCGGGTCCACCTGCTGGCGACCGGCGGTGTCGATCAGCACGACGTCCTGCCCGGCCGCGCGCGCCCGGTCGATGCCTGCGCGCGCCACCTTGGCTGGATCCTCGGACTCGGGGCGCATCACCGGCACGCCGATGCGTTCGCCGAGCACCGCCAGCTGCTCGATGGCGGCCGGGCGCTTCAGGTCGCAGGCGACAAGCAGCGGCCAGTGCTGTTCCTGCTTGAGTCGCAGCGCGAGCTTCGCGGCCAGGGTCGTCTTGCCGGCGCCCTGCAGGCCCAGCAGCAGCACGACGTGCGGGGCGGCGCCGCCAAGCCGCATGTGCTGCGTCTGCCCTCCGAGGAGTTCCTGGAGTTCCTCCTGCACGTGGTGCAGGACCGTCTGGCCGGGAGTCAGGCTCTCGAGCACGTCCTGGCCCATCAGGCGCGGCTCGAGTCTCGCCACGAAATCCCGTGCGACGGCGAAATGCACGTCGGCGTCGAGGAGCGCGATGCGCACCTCGCGCAGAGCCTTCTTGATGTCGTCGGGCGTCAGCTTGCCACGGCCGCGCAGGCGGTCGAACGTCTGGCGCAGGTGCTCCTGCAGTTCCTCAAACATCTGGCGCCAGCTCCTTCAGCCGAATGTCCGCAACCTTGCGCACGGCGTCGATGTCGCGACGGTCGAGGGCCGCCGAGACTTCCTGCCAGAGCGATACCTCGCGCTCATGCTGCGCGATGAATCCGATGGCCGCATCAAGTTCTTCGAGCGTCTTTTCGGCCCGCCGCACCAGCAGCAGCGCCGCCGGCCGGCTGCACGCGAGTTCCTCCGCGCACTCGGCGAGCGACAGATCCTCAAGGTAGTGCAGCTGGTACGCCTTGCGCTGCCGTTCCCGCAGAGCCGCGCCGTAGAAGTCGTAGAGCAGCGCGCGCCGCGCGAGCACGTCCAAGAGCCTTCGCTCCCTGTTAAGTCACAACGTTAACAGATAGTAACGGACGTGTCCCGCGAGCGTCAAGTCAAGGTGCCGGCGTTGCAAGCCGCTGGCCACCCCGACTTTCTCGCGCACGGTAGGTCGCTTATAGTTTCAATAGCCAAGCCACGGCCCCGCCACGTACCGGGAGGTGTCTCCGATGCCCGAAGACCCGCTGTCGCCTGAGGTGGTCGCCGATCGAGTGGTCGGGAGACGCCGCGGCGGCCTGCGAGCGAAGATCGGCGGCGCCATCGCCGCGGTTCTGGTCGTTCTCGGCAAGCTCAAAACCCTGCTTCTGCTGCTGCTCAAGTTCAAACTCATCTTCTCCGTGCTCTCGGCGCTCGCCTCGATGTTCCTCTATGGCCTCGCGTTCGGCTGGCCCTTCGGCATCGGCTTCGTGCTGATCCTGGCCATCCACGAGCTTGGCCACTTCATCGCCATCCGGCGCCAGGGCCTGAACGCCGGGCTGCCCGTCTTCATTCCCTTCTTCGGCGCCGCCATCTCGTTGCGCCAGCAGCCCCTGGACGCCTGGCAGGAGTTCAAGATCGCCGCGGCGGGACCGCTGTTCGGCGTGGCGGCCAGTCTCATGGTCCTTCTGATCGGCACCTTCTGGGCATCGACCGCCACGGCGGGCATGTATCTGTCGCTGGCCTACACCGGCTTCTTCCTTCAGCTCTTCAACCTGATCCCGGTGGCGCCGCTCGACGGCGGAAGGATGGTGGCCGCCATTTCGCCGCGTCTCTGGTGGGTGGGCCTGCCGATTCTGATCGCGGCGGCGGTCTTCTTCCGTTCCGTCCTCACCGGCGTCATCGCTCTCCTCGTGATCTTCCAGCTGGTCCAGAGGTGGCGCCACCGCACGGCCGAGGTTGACGCGGGCTACTACGCCGTGCCCACCTGGCAGCGCGTCGCGGCGGCCGTGGGATGGCTCGGCCTCGTTCTCGTCAGCATCGCGGGCATGGGGATGGTCGGCGCCATCTGAGGCCGTTCCCATGTCTGTCGCTTGGCCATCTTCCCTTGCGCCCTACGATGCTCGTCGCCCTATACTACCTTCACCATGGCGCGGGAGGTGGAGGTTTGTTCTCGTTCGGCCTCTTTCGGCACCCGAAGGGGCTCAAGGATCTCTCTCCCGCCGAACTCCGGCGGCTTGCGCACGAGAGTGAACGCCTGAGGATCGTCGACGTGCGCCGGCCGCACGAATACCAGCAGGGACACATCGAGGGCGCCGTAAGCGCGCCGCTCGGCACCACCGGCGGAGCCGTGCGGGACTGGCCGCGCGACACGCCGATCGCGCTCGTGTGCCTTTCGGGCCATCGCAGCCAGGCCGCGGCGGCCGAGCTTCTCGGCATGGGTTTCAGCGACGTCAGCCACCTCGCGGGTGGCATGCTGGCCTGGCATCGGGCCAGACTGCCGATGAAGCGCTGAGTCCCATCGCCAGCAGCGGAGGACATGGTCTGCAGGAGGCCGGCCGCCCCATAGTGGGACGACCGGCCTCCCTCGCCGCAGTCTACTTCGCGCCGAACGCCGGCGCCATGCCCTCCACATAGGCGGCCGGATCGAACGCGACCATGTCCTCCAGACCTTCGCCCAGCCCGACCAGCTTCACCGGCAGGTCGAGGGCCTTGCGCACGGCCAGCAGCGAACCACCCTTGGCCGCGCCGTCGAGCTTCGTGACGCAGATGCCCGTGAGCGGCACCGCCCCAAGAAAGCCCTGCGCTTGCGCCAGGGCGTTCTGCCCTGTCGCGCCGTCCACCACCAGCAGCACCTCGTGGGGCGCACCCTCGAGAGCGCGGGAGACTGCCCGCCCGATCTTGCCGAGTTCGTCGAGCAGACCCTGGCGGTTGTGGAGCCTCCCTGCCGTATCGACGATCACAAGATCCGCGTGGCGTTTCTCCGCCTGTTCGATCGCCTGGAACGCGACCGACGCCGGGTCCTGGCGCTCCCTGCCACTGATGAGGTCCGCTTCGGCACGCTGCGCCCAGACGGCGAGCTGTTCGGTGGCCGCGGCCCTGTAGGTGTCCGCGGCGGCCAGCACCACCTTGCGTCCCTGCGCTCTGCCGTAGAGTTCGGCCAGCTTGCCCGCAGTCGTCGTCTTGCCCGCCCCGTTGATGCCCACCAGCAGCCAGACGGTCGGGCCCTGCTCCGCGAAGCGCAGGGGCGACGCCGGACCGGCGAGTCGTCCAAGTTCCTCGC
Organism: Bacillota bacterium; assembly: GCA_021810725.1. Taxonomy (GTDB): domain Bacteria; phylum Bacillota; class Sulfobacillia; order JAJZYS01; family JAJYTV01; genus JAJZQO01. The sequence continues at coordinate 4,946 of JAJZIE010000172.1, forward strand.
GGAAGGCGTCCGGCATGTCCTCGATCGGGCGGCGCGCCAGCGCCGCGCGCACCTCTCGTGCGATCGCGACGCCACAGTCCGCGGTGATCAGGGCTTCCTCGACCGCGTCGAGCATCTCGTCGCGCGAGGCACCCTTCCCGCCCAGATCCTCGAGCCTGGCCCTAAGGGCCTGGCGCGTGCGCTCAAGCCCCTTGCGCCACTTGTCCCAGATCGCCACCCTGGCCGTCCTCCCCTAGCTGGACCCCTGCGAGGCGCGTGACGCCCCGCTCCTGCATGGTCGTCCCGATCAGCTGGTCCGCGGCCTCCATCGTCGGCCGCTGGTGCGTGACCACCACGAGCTGCCGTCCCTGCTGACGCCGCAGGAACTGGGCGAAGCGCTCGACATTCCGCTCGTCCAGGCTGGCTTCGATCTCGTCAAGAAGGTAGAAGGGAGGCGTCCGCAGGGCCGAAAGCGCGAAGAGGAAGCAGATCGCCGAGAGCGCCCTCTCCCCTCCGGAAAGCCACTTCAGGCGCACGGCCTCCTTGCCCGGCAGCTGCACCTCGAGGTCGATGCCACTCGCGACCGGCACCAGTCCTGCCCGCGCGCCATTGCCGAACAGTTCCGCCGCAAGCTCCCCGAACCGGCGTCCGACGACGTCCAGAGCCTGCGCCA
>JAJZIE010000173.1 GCA_021810725.1 Bacillota bacterium
CAGGGCCAGCATGGTCGGGCCGGATCCGGAAACGGGCATCGCCAGAGCTCCCGCCTCGTAGGCCGCCATGCGGGCGGCGGTGCACCAGTCGCAGCCGCCGATGCGCTGCTCCTCGTGCAGCCGGTCCTCGGTCGCGGCCCGCAACAGGCCGTAATCCTCCTGCAGCAGGGCGTAGACAAGCAGCGCCGCCCGCCCGATGTTGTGGACGGCGTCCTGCCGAGGCACGCTCGCGGGCATGCGCGCCCGCGCGCGGGGGGTCGACGTGGATCCGCCAGGATAGAGGGCGATGGCGCGCAGGTTCGGCGCGGGCAGCCGCCGCACCAGAGTCTCCTCGGCAGCGCTTGCGATCGTGACGCCTCCGTAGAGGCAGGCCGCGACGTTGTCGGGATGGCCCTCCAGCCGCACGGCGATGCGCAAGGCTTCCCGCTCGTCGAGCGGTCGGTCCAGAAAGGCGTCCGCCGCGCGCAGGCCCGCGCAGATCGCGGCAGCCGAGCTGCCAAGTCCCGAGCGCAGAGGCAGGAGCCGCGCCACTTCGACCGAGACGTCGGGAACCCTCGCGCCTCGACTTTGAAACGCCTGCGCGAAGGCCTCCAGAAAGAGATTCGGCTCGCCGGGGTCTGCCATGCCCTCGGGCCAGACGAAGGAACTCGGTCCCTCGCGCAGCGCGAAGGCGGCTTCGAGATCGAGGGCGGCGCCGAGCACGTCGAAGCCCGGACCGAGGTTTGCCGTCGTCGCAGGCGCCGCGACCAGCGCGATCATCGTCCGAGCGCTTGACGCAGCGCCGCGAGTTCGGCCGGGATCTCGCGGATGGCGCCTGCGCCGGCGCTGCGCAGGGCGGTATCCGGGTCCTTGAGCCCGTTGCCGGTGAGGACGGCCACCGCCGTACGCCCGGGCAGGGGCGCCTTTTCGGCCTTGAGCTTGAGAAGGCCAGCCACCGAGGCCGCGGACGCGGGCTCGCAGAAGACGCCGGCGGTCTTGGCGATCAGGGACTGGGCCGCCAGGATCTCCTCGTCGGTGACGGCGAAAAAGCCGCCGCCGCTCTCCTGCACCGCCGCGACGGCAGCCTGCCAGCTCGCGGGATGGCCAATGCGGATGGCGCTGGCCACCGTCTCGGGGGCCGCGACCGGCGCTCCAAGCACGATCGGTGCCGCGCCGGCGGCCTGGAAGCCGAAGAGCCGGGGCCGGTGGCTCGACCTGCCCGCCTCTGCGCGGCGGCGAAAGCCCCTGTTCCAGGCGGTGATGTTGCCCGCGTTGCCGACGGGGATGGCGAGGAGGTCCGGTGCGTCGCCGAGCTCGTCCACCACCTCGAAGGCTCCGGTCTGCTGTCCCTCGATGCGATAGGGGTTGAGCGAGTTGACGAGCGTGAAGGGCTCCTTGGCGGCGATCTCGCGCACCATGCGCAGGGCGTCGTCGAAGTTGCCGTCGATCGCGAGCACCTCCGCTCCGTACATCACCGCCTGCGCCAGCTTGCCGAGCGCGATGTTGCCCCGGGGCACCACGACGACCGCCCGGAGACCGGCCTGCGCCGCATAGGCCGCGGCCGAGGCGGACGTGTTGCCCGTCGAGGCGCAGATGACCGCCCGGCTGCCCTCCTCGATCGCCTTCGCGACGGCGAGCACCATGCCGCGGTCCTTGAACGAGCCGGTGGGGTTCTGTCCTTCGAACTTGAGGTAGAGCTGCAGCCCCAGCCTGTCCGAGATGGCCGCGGCAGGCACGAGGGGCGTCTGGCCCTCGCCAAGACTTATGAGGGGCGTGCGATCGGAGACCGGCAGATCGTCGCGGTAGCGCTCGAGGAGTTTCATCGCCAGGACCTCCTGCAGGGAATGTTCAAGGCTTCGGCATCGGGCCCCGCGTTCCCGCCGCCGTCTGGACTTGCGTCGACCGGTCGACTGTCCAGTGCTGCTGCCCGCGCTGCGCGAGCACGGCCGCGGCCAGGAGCAGGATGCCCGTGACCCAGAAGATGCTGTGGATGCCGAAGAGTCCGCTGAGAACGCCGCCGAGCAGCGGCCCCAGCATGGTGCCGACCTGCCCCGCGGACTGGTTGAGACCGAACGCCCTGCCGCGGAAGTCCTCGGGGGTCGTCTGCACCACGAGCCCGTTGATCGCCGGGTACACCGCGCAGAAGAAGGCGCCGTACGCGAAGCGCACCATTGAGAACGGCAGCAGCGTGTGGAAGGGCAGCTGCAGGAGGTTCCCCAGCCCACCGCCGATCAGACCCCAGCCCAGGACGCGCCCGAAGCCGATGCGGTCCGTGGCGCGGCCCCAGCGCGGCGCGAACAGCACGCTCGCGATGCCGACGAGCGAGAAGATGATGCCGGAGAACAGCGACGCGTTCTTCAGCGAACCGCCGAGCTGCACGACGTAGAGCGGCAGGATCGGCTCGATCGTCATGATCGAGAAGTTCACAAGCAGCGTGAGGCCCAGCAGCGCCAGGAAGGGCGGGTTCTGGAACGCCTGGCTGAGGTCGTGGAGCACGGAGCTCCGCTTCTGCGTCGGCTCGAAGCCGATCTCGCGCACGAAGAAGAGCGCGAGCAGGGCCGCGCCCAGCACGAGCACGCCCGCGGCGGCGAACGAGATGCGCGTGCCGAAGATGTGCGAAACGCCGCCGCCGAGGAGCGGCCCGACGATGCTGCCGGTCGCGGAGGCGGTCGCCACCATCGAAAGGTTGTAGCCCACCTTGCGCGGCGGCGAGCTGGTGCCGACGAGCGTGATCGCGGCCGGGATGTAGCCAGAGAGCAGTCCCTGGATCGCCCGCAGCACGAGGAGCTGCATCGGCGTCTGCACGAGCGCCGTGGCGACGTAGGCCGCGAAGAGCGAAAAGCCCGAGCGCAGGAGCATCGGCCGGCGGCCGTAACGGTCCGAGAGCGCACCCCAATAGGGCGAGATGATCGCGCTCATCAGGAAGGTTCTGCTGAACATCAGGCCGGACCAGATCGAGACATCCTTGTGGACGCCGATCTCGAGCAGGAAGATCGGCAGGAATGGCACGACCATGGAGTAGCTGGCGGACGTTATGAAGACCCCGACCCAGAGCACGGCAAGATTGCGCTGCCAGGGCTCCAGATCGGAGAGACGCGATAGGAAGGCCATGCCGAACATTTTACCCCGCCCTGTGGGACGTGCAAGTGGGAGACCCGGTCGTCGCCGCTTGTCGTAGTATGAATCTGGAAGATCGCCGCGAAGCGGGCGGGGCCCGTCGGGCCCGAGCTCGGCGGCGCAGCCTCAGGAGGGCCAGGAGGACATGGGATACCATCTGACGTACGGCGCCGTGCTGGCCTCGATGGGTACGACGGTCGCGATCGTGGTCGGCGTGACGGTCCTGGTTGGGGCGCTACTGTACCTCGCCATGCGCCAGCGTTCGGACGCGGGACGGACCGGTCGCGTCCACCTGCTCTGGCTCCTCGTGCCGATCGTGGTCTCCGTGGGACTTCTGGTGGCCATTCCGTCGTCTGAAGCCGGGTCCGGCTGGCAGATCACCAGCGGCCGCACGCTGAAGGTGAAGGCCTGGCCCGGCGAGGCGCAGGCTCCCCTGGGCGCCCTGCGGGCGCAGTTCGTGCCATCGTCCGGGCCATGGCGCCCCACCTACCGAAGCGACGGCTACGACTCCGCGAGCGGCATCCAGACCGGCTGGTTCACGCTCCAAAACGGGCGCCGGGCGCTCGTCTTCATGTCTGGCCGCGGTCCGCGTCTTCTCGTGCTGCAGGGAAAGGGCCTGCTGCTCGTGATCCGCTCACCGCACATGGACGCGCTCTACCGGGCGGTGCGCCACGCTAAGCCGGCGAACGGCCGGCTGCCCGGCGGCGTCCCCGCGCCGAGCGGCTGGTGGATGGTCGCGCTGATCGGCCTCGCGTTCGTCCTGGCGCAGCTGGGGCTAAGCCGTCACTACGCGCCCGCGATGCCCGAGCGCATGGCGACGCACTGGGGTCTCGACGGGCAGCCGGACGGCTACATGCCGAAGCGCTGGGGTCTGCTCCTGCCGACCATGGTCTCCCTGGTCCTGGCCGTGGTCGCCGTCGCGATCACGGCGGGCGGCGTACCCATGGGCCCCGGTCTCGTGGCGCCGCTTCTGGTGCAGGTCGCGCTGCTGCCGGTCTTCGTCTGGGTGTATCGGACGAACGCCGCGCGCGGTCCGAACGCGGGCGGCAAGGGACGGGCCTAGGCAGACGGGTGGCGAGACGGGATCAAAAGGCCGGTCTCAGGTTGGCCGGCCGTGGCCAGATCGTGTATATTGCGCGTACATGCCCGACTGAGGATGAATGCGATGCTGGCCGCGAGAAGAGCGATGCTCGGCGAAGCGCTGCAGGAGATCGACGTCCCCGTGACCGTATGGGTCCAGGGCGACGAAGGAGCCCGCGAGGCTGCCGACCTCGTGACCCTTCAGGGCCTCCAGCCGCTTCTTGCCGTTCGCCCGGCGAACCTGGTGCCCCACCCCTGGCTGCCCGTCGAGCGCTATCCCGTCTACCGCGTCGGCACGCCCGAATCGCCGCAAACCGCGCGCGCCGGCTTTGTCGGCTTTCCGGAAGGCTTCATGCTCGACGCCTTCTGTGATCTCGCCGTCGCCGTCTCTCGCGGCGACGCGCCGGCGTCGCCCCTGGCGCGGGACACCTTGCGGCAGATGCGGGATCCCGTGGAGATCACGATCCTGACGACTCCCGGCTGAGGGCGCTGCTGGCAGACCGTGCGTCTATGCCACGCCTGGGCCCTCGCGAGCTCCCTCGTGACGGCGGACGCCGTCGAGCTCTCGCAGTTTCCGGAGCTTGCCGAGCGCTTCCACGTCGCGGCCGTGCCCTGGGTGTTCCTGCGCAGCCTGGGCCAAGAGGCCACCTTGGCGGGGGCCTTGCCGGAACCGATGCTGCTTGGTCGCCTGCTGCGGCTGTCCCTCGGCGATCAGGACTGAGGCGCCAGCAGCTTGGCTGCCAAGCGCTCCTCCCGCGCGGCCGAGGCCCCCGGCGACACGCGGTAGGCCGCCGCGCCTTCGCGGGCGCCGAGGATAAGGCGGAGTTCGCCGTCGATAAAGTGCAGCGCCACGTCGTCGTCCGCGGCGAGGCCGGCAGGGAGCTCGCCCGCCTGCACGAGTTCGTGGAAGCGCGGCCTGCGGCCAGGCTCACCGTCGAAGTGGGGCGAAAAGCTCCCCGGCAGGAAACCGAGCGCCTCGACCGCGCTGAACCCGCCCGGTCGCGAGTCCGAGAGGCCCCGCTCGAACCAGCAGATCGCTCCGGCGCTGATGCCGGCAAGCACGATACCCTGTTCCAGCGCTTCCCGCAGGATGGCCGGGATGTCCCACGCCCGCCAGAGCGCGATCATGTTGAGCGTGTTGCCGCCGCCCACGTAGATCACGTCCTGCAGGAGCAGTTGTGCCCTGATGTCCCGGGGCGTGTCCTGGTAGAGCCTGAGGTCGGAGGGCTCGGCGCCGAGCCGCGTGAAGGCGCGGTAGAACTTCAGGGCGTAGTCCACGGACTCCGCGCTCGCCTGGCCGAGAAAGCAGACTTTGGGGCGTGCGGCCCTCGATTGATCGAGGATGTAGCGGTCGAGCGCGAGGTTCTCCGGCGTCATCGAGAAGCCGCCGCCGCCGAGGGCGATGA